>NZ_JAAHHE010000015.1:0-16290 GCF_010692525.1 Moorena sp. SIO3B2 | reverse complement strand
TTTACTAATAATGATTATTATTAACAATAAAAAGAATCATTATCACGATAGACTGTTCCCTGGGAGGTTCAGCCAACTAAGTGTGAACCTCTGATAACTATTTTCTTCATTAGGGATATCAAGGAAAAGCCTATGTCACTGAACATTACTCCAGAGCTGTTGAAGCAGGCACAGGAGGGTGAGGTTAATCAAGAAGCTTTTATTGAGAGCATCAGGCAATCGTTACCTTATGCCTTTGGAATTGTGGAAGACCTGGCCAAGCGCTTGGCACAGGGTCAAGCGGAATGGGTAGAGCATTCGGTACCACCACCAACTGAGCAAGATCGAGCCCAGCTATTGCGGATGATAGGTGGGGATGCGATTCGTGGTGCAGTGGAACGTTATTTCGGCATCAAGTTAGCATTTCAAAACTGCCACAAAACCGCTATATTTCGTCCAGAAGCTTTAGAATCACCGGCTTATCAGGACTTTATTTCTATTCGCAGTCAAATTCTGAACCAGACACCAGAACTGATCCATTGTTAAAACTAGGCCAGAGGCTCTAGCTACTAGAGCCTAGGCGTGAAAATAGATATCATTAAATAGTAACCTCACAAGTGACAGAACCTTCAGCCAGCTCAAGGGGTGCAGGTTCAAGGTAAAGCTGAATAGCCTCACGCATATTTTCTAGTGCTTCTACTTTAGTTTCACCACAGGAAGTACAACCAGGAAGTTCGGGGCACCAAGCTGCCCAGTCTCCGTTATCTAGATCAGGCTCAAGAATCACTCTCCATTTCATCAGACTTCTCTCTAAACTCAGTATTAAAATTGGTCAGCATTCAGCCCTCAGCGGTCAGCTGTCAGCTTTTGAATAAAAGAGCTAAGCTTTGGCCACAGGCCAAGGGCTTTTGCCCAGACTTTCAATTCTCATTAATCTCGAACTATTAAAATCTCCCGTTCTCGTAGCGTGGCCATAGGCCTGCATAGGTTGATTTTAAGCATGATAGCTGATAGCTGAACCCTGACCGCTGACCGCTGACCGCACCTCAAGTAGCACCATCTGTAGCGCATATGCTTACAAAGCATCAGCGGTCAGCAAATAAGCTGAATGCTTAATACTGATCGCTGACAGCTAAACTAGAATAGAAGGTTAAATAATCTAATCGGTAATTCAATTAGGTTGAAAATACCGCTAGCAGGTCTGGAAATCCTTTCGACGTTGTCCGCAGTTTGTGCTGCACCATCCCGTTTAACAATAATCACATCATTAGGCTGCAAGGTGGGATTAGTTTCCTCGTTAACTGGAGCAGTAAAATCGATTTCAATTTCTCTTTTTTCAACTGTGCCATTGCGATTCAGGCGAACTAATTCGACAGAACCCTTTTCAGCACGAACGTCATCAAATCCCCCAGCGGCAAGCAAGGCTTCATTCAGAGGAGAATTGGGCTTGACTTCCACATTACCAGGTCGTTGAACTTGACCAACCACATTGACCGGGATGGCAGCAGCAGAAAGGTTGGAATCTGCTAATGCCAATGCTACCTCTGGAGCAATTTCGTCAGCTTTGGTAACAAGAATTGTATCTCCCTCCTTTAAGAGGATATCCTGAGAGAGGTCACCCTGTCGCAACAATTGCCAAAAATCCAAGGCAATTTCTTGTTGTGTACCCCCTTGGGTCAAACGTCGCACTTTAACTTGGCGAACGTTAGCGTCTTGGGTAATGCCTCCAGCGATCGCGATCGCTTGGGTTACAGTTGGTGGTGCATTGGTGCTACGGATATCAGCACTACCGATGTTAATGTTGTTATTACCCAGAGTTTCTCCCTTGACCACATAAGCTCCTGGGTTAATCACTTCCCCGACCACAGCCACTTGAATCGGACGGCTGGCATTAGCTGCAAAACTGGCATTGGACAATAGACGGGTTTCCTCTGGGTTGATAGCAGTAGTAGTTCGGAGCAAGATTTCATCCCCATCCCGCAAGGTAACATCCTGCCTGATATCACTTCTGTTAATCAATTGCTGGAGATTGATATAATAAGTATTGCGCTGCCCAGAGCCTTCACGACGCCGAAGTTCTACTTGCTTAACGTCTGCTGTTAGGGTAGCCCCCCCAGCCAAATTAATCGCTTGAGTCAGGGAGGGAAATTGCTGTCCTTCATTCAGACCCATGGTGTAGGCTCCAGGGCGACTCACTTCCCCAGCCACGGAAATTTTTAAAGGACGGGGTTTCACCAGACTCAAGGAAACTACTGGGCGTTTGATGTAAACTGAAAAGGCACTGGTGACGAGTTCGCTAGCTTGATCGAGAGTTTTTCCCCTTACAAATACACTACCAATCAAGGGTAAGTTAAGGGAACCGTTCACCAGTACTTGATACTGACCACTGTATTCATCAACATCAAAGATATTCAGATTAAGAACATCTCCAGCATCAAGGGTATAAGCTCTGTCTGGTGGTAAAGAGTTACGCACAGGGGGTGTGGCTGCTGATACCGTGTTACTCTGATTCACCTTAATGAAGTCAGCAATGGATGGTGGAGCTGGTACCTCGATCGGGGATGTTGAAGCTGGTACCTCGATCGGGGATGGTGGAGCTGGTACCTTGATTGAAGGGATTTGAGCTAGGCTAGGTTTAGGTAGGGTAATAGCGGAAACCACCAGTAAGCTTACACCCACCACTGGTCTAGTCAATCGTGGTTGTAGACTACTGTGATTCTTAGCAATTTCGCTTAAAATATCAAGGGGTCTTTTTTTTCCTGGGTTAACTGTATTGTTCATAAACATATTGACTCTTGCTAGATAAAGACACACTAAATTGTTCAGAAAATCCGGAATATGTTGTGACTCAAGCCACCTCACCAATCTGTTTAGGGTTGTTTAGGGTTCATTGACGCTTCCCTTGGCCTGTCATGTGTAATTGGTTATTTGTAAGCATTCAGCTATCAGCGTGTCGCGTATCAGCTATCAGTTATCAGCTTATGGGCTATGGACAGGCTACTTGAGGTGCTTATGGGCATAGGGTAAGCAAAGGGAACAGCTTTTGAATAAGCGATGCAGAGGTGCGACCCGTGGCGAATTTAATTCGCCTACGGAAAACGCACCATTACGGTCTTGGGGAGGCAGCGCGGCCAAAGGGGGTCTCCCCCATGAGCGACTGCCGTGGTTTCCCCCACTCGCTATTGCATCAAGACAACAGGTAAGCATTAGTTTAATCTGAGTTATGGAAAGCTGTTCCCGTAGCGTGAGCTAAAAGCTGACGGCTGACCGCTGACGGCACCTCAAGCAGCGTGCGCGTAGCGCATATGCTTACGGTTATTGGTGAGCTTGATCTGGTCTAGTGTTTCATCTCTTGATAGGCAACCTATAGGTAAAGCGCACTCACTACTATGACGTCTCTGATTGTGGTTGCGTCAATAATAACAATTGACAACTGACAATTGGTGAAGACATAGATTAGCCTGGTAGAGCGACATTGTTAAATATCCGTTATAGCGGTTTTTAATCTAGTAAGGTACAATTTTTTTGGTTTTAGGGAGCAGGGAGCAGGGAGCAGGGAGCAGGGAGCAGGGAGCAGGGAGCAGGGAGCAGGGAGCAGGGAGCAGGGAGCAGGGAGCAGGGAGCAGGGAGCAGGGAGCAGGGAGCAGGGAAGAGGGAAGAAGGTATGTGTACCTGATGAGGAGAAAACGCGCAATATCAGTTGGTTCTACTGAAGGGAGCAGGGAGCAGGGAACAGGGAGCAGGGAGCAGGGAGCAGGGAGCAGGGAGCAGGGAGCAGGGAGCAGGGAGCAGGGAGCAGGGAGCAGGGAGCAGGGAGCAGGGAGCAGGGAAGAGGGAAAAAAATATGTGTACCTCATGAGGAGAAAAAGCGCTATATCGGTTTGTTCTACTTAGAGGATACTCGTAGCTGGAAAGTTCCCCATCTGACCAACTGCTGCTATAAGTAATTAGTCATACTTAATTCTTAATACCCACATAATAGCACTGACACCAATCTGTTCCCCTTTGCCAACTCTAAGTCAGCAGGTTATACTTGACTAGTAGCTTGCCATTCATCAAGACAGAAGGGGGTATTATTTTTTTTTGTGACGATTTAAAATAGAACCAAAGTTATTTAATAACACAAGATAATTTGTCGCCGTTGTCGGGAAAAGGTTACAGTAAATAAAAATTTACGAAAACAGTATCAACAAAATAGTTTTACAATAGTTATAATCAAAATAATTATAAGTGATGTTTGAAGTTATGGGGTAATTCACCTAGGTAATCAACTTAATTATCTCTATTTTTTTTTAGCTCTTGCCTCCGGTTTATAGTTTGACGAACGTAACGTTAATTTTTATCTCTATTTATATCTATCCCTATTTATATCCCTAAACAACTTAGCCTTAGCCATAATTATCGACAATCTAGGATAATTAACTAAATTTAAAAGACTGTCGCTCAGGGCTATCAATTAGCATTATTGTTCTTTATTATAGTGTACACTTCGATTCATGATATCTAACATGGATAGTTAATATTAACATGACATGAATCGTTTATTTCCTGAGAAAAGTTAATGAAAAAGGCACTGGTTTGTGGAGTATCTGGTCAGGATGGAGCCTATTTAGCAAAATTGCTCTTAGACAAAGGCTATACTGTCTGTGGCACATCACGGGATGCTCAAATGTCCTCCTTTAGGAACTTGGTGTATTTGGGTATCCGAGACCAAGTTAAGTTGGAATCAATGACACTGACGGATTTTCGTAGTGTATTGCAAGTGCTGACAAAATTCCAACCCTATGAAGTTTACAACTTGGCTGGGCAAAGTTCAGTGGGTTTGTCTTTTGGACAACCGGTAGAAACCCTAGAAAGCATAGCGACTGGCACGATTAATTTACTAGAGGCAATTCGCTTTACTGGTGCTCCCATTAAACTCTATAATGCTAGTTCTAGTGAGTGCTTTGGGGATACTGGAGACAAAGCCGCTGATGAACAGACTCCCTTTCGTCCCAGAAGTCCCTATGGTGTTGCTAAAGCAGCAGCGTTTTGGGAAGTAGCTAACTACCGTGAAGCCTATGGGTTATTTGCCTGCTCTGGTATTTTATTTAATCATGAGTCTCCCCTACGACCAGAACGATTTGTGACCCAAAAAATTGTTAGTGCTGCTTGTCGGATTGCTAACGGTAGTCAAGAGAAGCTTCGTTTGGGCAATATGGCAATTCAGCGTGACTGGGGTTGGGCTCCTGAATATGTTGAAGGAATGTATTTAATGCTACAGCAAGACCAGCCAGATGATTATGTAATAGCGACAGGGGAGAGTTATAAATTAGAAGATTTCGTGGCAACGGCGTTTGCTACAGTTGACTTGGACTGGCAAGAGCATGTGGTGACCGATAGCAACTTATTCCGACCGACTGATTTGGCTTTAGGGAAATCTAACCCAGCTAAGGCAAGGGATAAGTTAGGCTGGCAAGCCCAATACAAAATGCCGGATGTGGTGCGAATGATGGTGGAAGCTCGGTTGGAGAGTTTGTCTAAGTAAAGGGTAAAGGGTAAAGGGGAAAAAGGGACTGGGGACTGAGACGGTGATATAACTGGTGCTGCTGATATAACTCTGTCCCCATTACCCCATCACCCGATCACCCCATCACCCGATCACCCGATCACCAGCCTAAAATCCTCGTAGGGAAAAGGAGGTATTTTGGGCTACCTGTAGGGCTTGGACTAGTTGACCTAAAGAATACTTCAAATGGGAGCCAGCATCCACTGCTACCCAGCCTTGGGGAGTGGCATGCCGCCATTCAAAGTGTAGGTGGGGACCAGTAGAATTACCGGTGCTGCCAACCCGCCCAATTACAGTTCCTTTTTGTACCCATTCCCCAGGTTGGACAAAGATTTCTGATAGGTGAGCGTAGCGGCTTTCTTGGGTACCTTCCTCATGGCGCACCATAACGGTCAAACCGTAGCCACCTAAGAAGTCAGCTGTTACTACTTCACCATCAGCGGCAGCAACAACTGGAGTACCTAGGGGTGCTGCTATATCTGTACCAGCGTGGAAACGGCGATTACCGGAAATCGGATGAGTCCGCCAGCCGAATAGGGAGCTAATGGCAGAAGGAATCGTTACGGGGAACACAAAGCTGGATTGCCTGAAATTGGCCAGTCCTAAGGGTCGTTGGGTGAGATTGTAGTAGGCTAAGGCTGTAGGAAGTTTCCTGACAGACCGATTCCGCCGAGCAACGCTAATCCCACGAGGAACCCATTTAGCTGGACGACTCTTGGCAGGTTTGACTCGATTAAATCTGACCGGTTGAACTGAATTATATGAATTATATCTGACTGGTCGAACCGGATTATATCTAGCAGTTTGAGTACTAATTACTCGTGGTCTGGGTAATTGAGTTACTCTACGGTTCCGTCTACTTCCAGAGATAGCAATTGGTTGACGCCTCGGGGCAACACCACAATTCCCCCTGAGTTGCCCATTTCTGGCTACAGTCCGACAACCCCTTGACCGTTCAGTTAAAACAACTGCCGAGGGGCGAGTGTACCGTTTAGTGGCACCAACATTGTAGTTTGTGCGGTCAATATAGCTATTTTTAGCAGCGGTTTTTGGAACTCTAGGCTGTAATGCTACTGGATTGAGCTTGACTTTCGGTGGCTTGGCGACAGTGGCTTTAGCTGGTACAGAGAATTGGGTTCTACGCTGTACTCGTTTGACTGCGATCGCTTTTGTCCGGACAGATTTCCTAGCTGGTGGAGCAATCGGTTTCTTAACCTGGATAGGCACCGAGGGAGCTACTGATTTCCGGGCAACTTTTGGTGCTCGTGGGGCAATGGGTTTAGTGACCTTGGTTGCTGCTACTGGTTTTGAAGCAGCTTTTGCTGGGGCTGGTTTGGCCACTGGCACAGCTGGCACAGCAAAGGAGCTTGGGGGTGTAGGTTTAGGCAAAGCAGCAATAAGAGTTGGATCAAATGCTGCTTCCGTTATAGATTTGGTAGTGGTGTTGACTGATACAGCTTCTATGGGTGACTGAGTTTTGGCCACAACCATACCGCTGCTGAGGACACCAATACTACTCATCACACTCAGTCCATGGATGAGTTTTGGGCATCGGTAGAAAATGCTATACAGGGTGCTACCAGGGGAGTTTTCTTTGGTCATTTACGACTCACTAAATAATTACTACACAGTTATACTCGCTCGGCTCAGCCATCAGCCATAATTCCGGCGTTGCGTCAGTCTTGGAATGAATAGGAGTAGAGTGGGCATCCTGCCCGCCCGGAAACTGTAACGGGCAAGATGCCTGTTCCACCAAGATGCCCATGCCACGGCAAGATGCCCATGCCACGGCAAGATGCCCATGCCACGGCAAGATGCCCATGCCACGGCAAGATGCCCATGCCACAGGTGCGACCGTTGGCGAATTAAATTCGCTATAGGTGCGCACCGTCAGGAACGGGCAAGATGCCCATTCCACAAAACTATTAAAATCATTCCATTATTAAGCAACGCCATAATTCCTGTTTTGTTGATTAGTTGATGCTTAACATTTGACCCTTAACCGTAAGAGTTCTCAACAACTACGATAGCCAAGACTGATTGTACCGGGCTTGAGCAAAATTTCTTTTGGGGTCGGAGTATCGTGTAGATGCACTCGCAGTTCGCCCCTAGGGGTTACCCCTGTTATGATGCCTGGATTTCCTTCTACCATGACCTGGCTTCCTTGATAATTGAATAGCGCTAGATATCGTGGTAGCAAACTATTCATTCCTTCCTCTGACCAGAGTTGATATCCGGACAGTAGTCCTTGTAAAACAATCGCAGCCAGCATTTCTATAGAAGTCACAGTGGCATAGGACTCGGGTTGCCAAAATGAGCGCAAATTGATGCCAGATTCCGGCACTTCATTGCTCCAGTTAATTCCGACACCCACAACGGCTTTGGTAATTTGACCCTGTTTGACACGGGTTTCTGTTAGAATACCTCCGAGTTTGCGTCCCTTAAGTAGTAGGTCATTTGGCCACTTCAGAGACACAGGCATAGCGTAAGCTCTCAAAGCTGTAGCAATTCCCCAAGCACTACACATGCTTAGCTGGGCGCTGTCCAATGCCTGTAACTTGGGAGCTAAAGCTAAGGATAAGTAGAGTCCACCTTTTGGAGATTGCCATTGTCGTCCCCACTGTCCCCGCCCTGCTGTCTGTTGCCCAGCAATAACCATGGTGGGAACTGTTGCACCTTGGTTGAGCAATTCCCAAAGGGTTTGGTTAGTGGATGGGAGAGTGTCAAAGACCTGTAGAGGAATTGGTGGAAATTGCCCCATGGCTGGGGAGTTGAGGGGCAACTGTTCCCTTACTGCTTCCAGAGCAATTTCAAACGCTTGTTGATTAAATGAGCTTTTATTCATTTAAATGATAAGCTCACGTAAATGATTATCTAGCGTGAAGGACATTTATCTCGGCAATAGACTTCTAGAGATTTAATTGTCGCTGAGTCGCGATAGTTCTGGGTTTGGTTATATTCTTTCAATGGTGAAGCATAAAGGCCAGAAAACTGATTATTAGTATCATTGACGGCTACTCCCATGCGAAAGGCTATATCTTCCGATAGGTTGGCAAAATTGACGTATTCCCGAGACTCGCTGGCATAGTTAAAGGACAAGGTAGCATCACCGTAAGTTTGCTCAGCTAGTTTGAGGGGTGTGCCAGGGCCAACACCTTTGGTGGTGCGATAGTTAGGATTTGTGGTGAATAACGCTTCCATTACGGTTGAATTACCCATAGGTGTTCCCATCGGGTAAAGAATATAGTATTGGGGTTGTCCTGATTGGATAACTGCGATCGCATCGAAACCGACAATAAACGGTGACTTCACCTCAAATTTTGCTTTATCCCCTAGGGATTGTTTCAGCTGTCCCAAGGTCATTCCCAACTTAGCCGGTCCAATTCCTTTAGGAGAGATAGTAAAGGCATCTGATGCTGGTGGAGACAGTTTGGTTGTGGACTTTGAACTGCCAGATTTAGATGTGTCCTCTAAATTAGGCGGGCTTGGCATCGGTTGGGAAACCGGTGTTTTCTTAGTTGATGGAGTAGGCGACGGGCTACAGCTCATCAGCACCATCAGCAAACTCGTGATTAACCATCGAGATTTCATCAAAAATTCACGGCTGGATACTCCCCTGACACCCCATTGGGGTTAAACCTGAGAGGTTGCGCCGCGCCTCCTACAAAACAATTAGTTGATCAGTTAATGAACATTTAACCTATATATTTTAATTGATCGCTGTTTTTTGACGATTGACGGTTAACTGTTAAATCTCAATAGTAACTCTCAACAAAAACAATAGGTGCGCTTTCCGCATCTAATTATTAAATTCGCCACGGGTCGCACCTCTAGCTATTTTCCTGAGTCAATAATTTCTTCCCGAATTATTTGTGCGGTAGCCGGAGCAAGGAGTACACCATTGCGATAATGACCTGTTGCTAGCCAAACATTATTGTAACCAGGCAGTTGATCAATAACAGGGGCAGGTCGTCCTTCTGGACGAGGGCGTAACCCGTACCATGTGTGGATAATTTCTGCTGTGGCTAGAGCAGGGCAAAATGCGATCGCATTCTGTCTGACCACCTCCAGTAAGGCTGGTTGTGCTTCTACATTACCTGCATCATCGGGAAACTCAACTGTTGCGCCCACCCAGTAGTCTTGCTTACCTACTGGCAAAATATGAACATCATCACGAGTAATCACTGGCTGAAAATCTTCATATCCCATGGGCTGTGGCAGCCGCAATTTTACTCCTTGTCCCAGTACTGGTTTGAGAGTCAGAGGCAGATCTCGACTAACTTGCAAGTCTTGTGGTTGGAGCATCTTAATCAGCCCAGATGAACCCAACCCAGCAGCCACTACTAGCCAATCTATCTCTAGGGTTCCAGAATCAGTAGAGATTTGGGAGCAATTGAGAGAATTGTTGAGATCGGAACCTATGGATTCAAAGCCTTTAACTGTGATTCCAAAATTAAACCTAACCCCATTGGCCTCAGCACCAGCCACTAATACTTGGGTTAGGGCAGTTGGATCAATTTGTAGGTCTTGGGGAGAATAGATTCCAGCAATAAATTTATCTTGACTCAGCTGAGGGCAACGGTGCTTAACTTGGGGAACATCCCAAATTTCTAATTGCCAACCTTGGGTGAGGCGAGTTTGTACTAGTTTTTCCCAAGAGGCCAAGTCCTCTCCAGGCAAACACAGCTTCAAGATACCGTTGCGATTGACTGGAATCTGGTATCCCGTGAGTGCCTCTAATTCAGGAATCAGGGTCTGATAGCGCTGGATACTGACTTGTCGCAGCTGCCACGCCCTACCCTTGACTTTTTTACTAATGGCACCCATCAGTACCCCTAAAGCAGCACCAGTAGAGCCTTGTGCTGGCAGATGCTGGTCGAGCACAGTGATACTTAGCCCATTTACCCGACTAAGTTCATATGCGATCGCTGCTCCAACGATACCGCATCCAATAATAGCGACTTTACTCACAATTTTATCGATAACTTTTTAACTAGTGGGAATTAGTTCCAAAAAGTTATCAAATTTTTTCAAGGCTGCTTCGTAGTTTTTGAGTGCTAGCTGGGAGTTGCGCTCTACAGAAGCTTCATCAATTTTCACCAAAGATTTCAACAATACTTCAGCCGCTTGCTTGGCTGCTTTCTGGTCTTTGGGAAGAAGTTGACCAGCCAGATAGTTACTGCTGCGCCCTAGATCTCCTAACGGACCATGGATAAATGAACTAATATCTACCCAGTTTTCGTCTTGAATGTTGGCTTCGAGAACTGGCATTTTCTCGCGAAGCTCAAGCACTCTAGTAGCACTTGTCTGGATTTGGGCAATTTTTTCAGGGGTGTAGGTAGGAGCGGTGGTGGCACTTGGGCTACCACAGCTGACCAAAAAGGTCATCACCATTGCCAGAATCACAGTCAGAATAGACCGATAACTTCTCATCATCATTGTTTGTTCGCTAGCCAACCTCTCGGGAAAACTACTTAAGGTTCTTGACACTCCCCGCCAGCTTATGAGCGGGGATTCTTAGTTCTACGACACGCCTTGTCTTGATGCAGTCGCTCATGGGGGAAACCCCCAAGACCGCTTAGGTGCGCTTTCCGTAGGCGAATTAAATTCGCCACGGGTCGCACCTCTGCATCGCTAAAATTAGTTATCCAGCAAAGGCAGTACTTAAGCCAAATACCCGTTTAAAAACGCGCATATCGAGCCTAATTTAACTAAACGAGCGTGGGCTTATCTCCCTAAGCGTTGGGTCTCCCCCGTTCCCGTGTGCCCCACGGTACGTTTAGTTTTAAAATTTTATTTTACTGGGGTTTCGGTATCTGTTAAGATCCATGCGTTTTGGCGAGGTATGCGCGCTCCTCGTGTACTAGTATCGCTTTACGTCGTTGTTTTAAATTGGCAGTACCGACGAATCCTGCCTGTACTAGGCTACATGTTTATTCTATCACACTTTACTTAAAAGCCGTCCTATAATAACGGGGCTTTAAACCCAAAATTTTTGGTCAAGTACTATAACCCAATATTGGTCACATCAAACGAAAAGTTTAATACCCAATAGGGCACCTTGACCACTGATTGCATCAAAGCTTACCAACCCAAGCACTACTTTCAGCAAGATCTTGGTTGGCGACATACTAATTAATTCACGAGCTGCTCAGGTAGAAGCTACTGACTGCTGTTTGCCTTTCTCAAGCTTGTATCTGAGCTGTATAAATGTCAGATTAACAAGTTTATACAAAAATTAGAATTGGTTTGAAGTTGAGAATATCAAATTGATTGGTATCATGGTAAAAGCTAATAATTGGGATAACAATTATTAATTTCTCGATCATGACGGATTTTTAGTTTTAATTAAAATCAAGTCAAATAAGACTATATTACTAGTTCAGCAATCGTTACTGATGGAAATATTGACTAAGGCTTAAGCTAAGTAATGATGAAATAAATTCGCCAACCCTGATCACAAGATATTCTACCAAGCTATCATAAAACAAAATGTGATTTATAGTACTAAAAAATCTTTGGCTCTCTTTTCTACTCTTCCCTACTCCCTACTCCCTACTCCCTACTCCCTACTCCCTACTCCCTAAAACTCCAATGAGCGATCGCAATATTATTACCACCGAAGCGGATAAGCGAGGTGGTAAACCTTGTATTCGACAGATGCGCATAACAGTTGATGACGTTTTAGGCTGGCTAGCAGCTGGTATGTCTCACGCCGAAATTGTCGATGACTTTCCAGAATTGACCGAAACAGACATTAAAGCTTGCCTAGAATTTGCTGCTGATCGCGACATCGTTTAATTGCCACGGATACTGAAAAATTCAAGCTTTGCGTCTTAGAAACGGCACCAGTATTTCACTAATTTCCTTCGACCAATGCTCCTGAGGGTAATGTCCAGCTTCCTCCAGCTTCACCAATTCCCCATTCTTAAGCTGATTAGCAAATTGCTCAGCTTGGTCAACCGGAAGCCAAGGGTCTTTGAGTCCCCAAACAATTAAGGTTGGTTTGTCCCAGTTGCGGAAACCTGATTCAATTTCTGCCATACACTTGTTCATCTGGATATTCTTGATTGTCGCTACCAGAGAACGTCCAGGATCGGAGCTTTTGAGGAAAGGCTTGCGATAGAGATCTAAATACTTGTCTTCAATGCGATAGCGAGACCCCCCTTCCAGACTTCGGTCAACTAACAGGGGGTCTTGGGTTAACATATCTCCGATGAATGGCCATCCCCATTGCTGCATCTTGCTGGGTAACTTGGCAGCCGACGAGACAGGTGTATTGAGAATCACTAGACGCTCAATCTGGTCTGAGTGACGCAAGGCATATTGAAGTCCCACTGAGGCGAGAAAGCCTTGGACAACTAAGGAAAACCTTTCGATTTCCAGCTGTTTAAGGAAATCGCCTAAGGCTTCAATGAACGCATCTGGTGTGTAAGGAAAGTCAAGCCGATCCGGTTTTGCGGATAATCCAGAACCGAGCCAATCTGGTGCGATCGCATCGTACCCTACTTTAGCTAAATCTGGCATGATCTCACACCAGCAAAAACTCTGGGATGGCAAGCCATGAAGCAGTACTACTGGCACTGGTTTACTATCGCCAACGGCTTTAGCTTCCCGATAGAACCATTCCCAAGACCCGACTTCTATAGATTGTTCACTGATGGACACGGTTGTTTTGCCTTTACGCTGTTGCTTGTCGTGTGGCAATCCTGATCGACTTGTGAACAATACTTCCCTTGAAAATAGTTCGTCAGTCCTGAGTGCTGAGTTTTGAGTAAGAACTGTGACTGTTCACTTTTCAGCTCGGATTGCTATATGAGCTTACCCCTGAGTGGGAATTTAGACAAGTGAGGACTCAGGTGCCAGACTTTTATGGCAAGGGGCATGTGTTGCAACCACATACAGATGTTTCTTGTGCAGCTGGGTATGCATTGGTCCACTGACCGTTCCAAAAAGCGCCATGGTCGGCACATGTATCTCCACAAATCTCAGGAGCATAAGTGTTATTGAGAATAGGTTCGATAGCTGGATAATCACAGCCGCAAGAATAATTCTCCCTAGCCTTCTCACGAATCGTGTTTTTCATTTTCCCTAGCCAGCTACGGCTTTGATCATTCACCTTGAACATAATAATATTCTGACCTTGGATGAGCCCAAACATATCACCATAAAGCGGGAACGATTGCTCAAGAGTCTGGAATATGCTGGGACGAGTGGCCATAAGATACTGGGGATAGGGATGACTTGCATCTGCTCCAATACTTGCAATCATCGTTGTGGAGGCTGCCATCGTATTAGCTAGCTTTACAGCAAAGTCACGTGTCCCCCTGTTTTTAGTTGTAGTATTTACACCAATCACATCAGCATAGAAAACTTCTGGATAGGATTGATCTTGATCTGATAACGGCATGACCTTGAAGCCAATGTTTTGCCGTGTGTTTTCACTCATGTTTGACATCGCTTCTGTATAGCCCATGAGTGCACGTCCCCAATCATTACTAAACCACTCTGCCTGCTGGTAGGGCTGCTGCTTGGGCTCCATAGAATCCGTTGCATTCTCATAGCTTGCCATCCCTAGCAACTCTTGCATGTTGTCTATCGCCTGGGAGTTAAGTTGGCATTCATTCTCAGGCAATGGGAAGGGATATTCTCCAGTCAAGCTATGGGCAATGTCTAGGTAAAGAGTAGCATTTGTCGTGCCACCAGCCATATCAAGCATCATGCCCCGAATATCGGGGGGAATCTCGCTGGTATAGGTGCATGAAGACAAAGCACTCTGAATTTCATCTAGGTTCGTTGCATTGGCAATCGCTGGATCATCTTGTCTATAAAATAAGATATTTGCACAACCAAGCTGGGGAATTGCGTAATACTCCCCACCTACCTTAACCCCATCTATTGCGTATTCAACGAAGTCCTCCAAGTTGTCGATTTCACTAGCCTGTATCGGTTCGAGCCAGTTTTTACTGCGAAAGTAGTCGAAAAACATGGCATCGAATACATAAACATCTGCATCTTCAGGAGGATTATTCGAGTAACCCCCATCCCAATCCTCCGAAGGAACGAAATTCAAGGGAACGTTTGGTTCAACCAAATCCCATTCAGCTTGTATTGCTGTTTGGAATTGCTCAAGCCGAGGAACGTATGGATACAGTGCAACCTTTAGCTCTGTAGCCAATGCTTCTCCTATTCCTAGAAGACTGATAGCCAAGGCTAAAATTAGGGTCAAGCTGAAATTAATTAGTTTTTTCATCACTATTTCATCACTACATATCTAGCCCCTTTTTTCCCTCGTGGATCAATCAGTGCCTGCTGAACTTGTTGACAATCAGTAGCAGGCAGCAGTGGCAAGGATTGCCGACTTGTTCGAGTTGAGTAACCCGGGGGAATCGAAGCCAAGAACCATTGGAAACCTTTATTCTGACATCGGTTCCCCTAGCATATTATGAGTTCATTTTTCTTGCGCTTACCCTGGAACACTTGGTTCTTCTTTTGATCAAATTACTAAATTTTACACTAAAAGTATAAATTTTTATAAATAATTGGGTAGATTTATCTTAGGTTGTAATAAAAAGATACAAATTACGTTACTAACTAGCAGTTAACCATAGGAGATTAGGCGTGAACGCAGCTGAACAAGCAATCGGCTTAGAAGTCACCACCAAAATTGCGGCTGTTGTGAATTTGTTTAAGTCTGAATTCCCTGATGCCAAGGCTGACCTCAAGCCTTGGACCAATGACCCGGAAACCCGAGAACTGGTGGATCCTAACTCCATTGACATTGGTTTTCACTTCCCTGGCTGGAGTAGACGCTTCCAAAGTCGAAGTATTTTGTTACAGATTCGGTTTCATAAAGACCACTTGGATCAATCTCATCGGCTGATTGGTTTGGAAGCGACCGCCTTTAACCATCAAGGAGAAGCTTGGCGACTGTCCACAGTGGAGCGTTGGCAAATTATCGGTAATTGTCAGCCATCAGCTGAAGTGGGGGAAAAGCTAAAACATTTCTGTCGTCAGGTGTTTGAGTTGTTTCTCTGATTGAACTTGTTGAATCTGGTTTCAAGCCAATAACCTTGGCCAAAAGGCCACGCTTTAGGCTTTGCCGACGCTGCGCGAAAGCCAACAACCTTCAACATTAAACCTTAAACCTTCAACATTAAACCTTAAACCTTCAACATTAAACCTTAAATCTGATATCCCCTTGGTGTAATCATCCAATCCTGATGAATATCAGTGCTTTGATTACCAATTAGCACCATAGTTAGCATATCAATGGGTATTTCCAGCATTTTGTCAAGAGTTGTGAGAGTGATGTTTTCATCGTCTCGATAGGCTGAAACCACAATGGCTACAGGGGTATCAGGCTTACGATGCTTGAGAAAAATCCGTTGTGCGATCGCAATCTGCTCAGTACGATTACGCGATCGCGGATTGTACAACGCAGTCACAAAATCTGCTGCGGCTGAGGCTTCTAGACGCTTTTCGATTACTGGCCAAGGGGTCAATAGGTCACTCAAACTAATGGCACAAAAATCATGCATCAGGGGTGCTCCCACACGAGAGGCAGCAGCTTGTAAGGCTGTAATACCAGGAAATACTTGCACCTGGGGTGTCTTACCATCCCAGCCCCTAGAGCGCAATTCTTCTAGGACTAACCCCGCCATACCATAGATACCGCAGTCACCAGAGGAAACCACTGCTACCGTTAATCCCCACTCAGCCAGTTCAATAGCCCGTTTTGCTCGTTGGGTTTCTTGGGTAAT
>NZ_JAAHHE010000149.1:12270-15820 GCF_010692525.1 Moorena sp. SIO3B2 | reverse complement strand
ACACGCTGATAGCTGATAGCTGAATGCTTACCCTAGATCAGACTTGACTCAATTATTGTAAGCTAAAATCTAGATGGAAAAAATCACAGAGGGGTACACAAGCATTCAGCAGTCAGCAGTCAGCGGTCAGCGGTCAGCGGTCAGCGGTCAGCTTAAAATAAACCTTGAACGGGAGCATTGAATAATGCTTACCTGTTTTATTCAAAAGCACCTCAAGTAGCCTGCCCATAGCCCATAAGCTGATAGCTGAGGGCTGACTGCTGACGGCACCTCAAGTAGCACCATCTGTAGCGCATATGCTTACCTGATAGCTTACTGCTGCTGAGCCTTCTGTGTCTTTTTCCGACCGCCATCGCCAGTTCTTAACTATTGGAGACATGAACAGATGTCTTTACTATTTATCCAACCCAAACCGATCAGGCAGAGCCAGTTACTCAATCGTCTAGTCTTAGAGCGTCAGACGACGGAAGAAATTGGTCATGTCGATCAACTCTTGTTGGACTATCAAGCTCATCGAGTCGTGGCCTTAAGGTGTAAGTCTGGATTACTTGGGGCGAAAAAACGCTACTTTGCTTGGGGTCAAGTCGAGAGTATTGGCACCGATAGTATTCTCGTCAACACTAGCAAAAATCACAAAACTCAACAGAAAACGGAGTCTTGGGATTCCCTGATCGGACATGAGGTATGGACAGATGCGGGTAACAAAATTGGTAAGCTAGTGGACTACTTGCTTAAACCCAAAAGCGGTAGTGTAGTTAACTATCTCTTCTCGGACCTTGGCTGGCATGGGGTTATGGATGGTATGTATCTACTCCCACCCGTAGCAATTTCGAGTATTGGCAGCAAGCGGATAATTGTACTGGATGCAGTTGCTCAAAATAGTAAACAGTATGGGGAAGGACTTAATCAAAAAATTAGTCAAGCTACAGACCTGATCAAGGAAGATTATCAAAAAACTGTCCAGGAATTTCAAGATGTCAAGCGAAAAGCTCAACATATACCAGAACAGTTTAAAGATAAAGCCCAATCAGTTACTGAACAGTTGAAGGATAAAGCCAAAGCGACCACTGCACAGTTTAAAGATAAAGCTCAATCAGTTACTGATCAGTTGAAAGACACAGCTCAGGCTACCACCGCACACTTACAGGATAAAGCCAAATCCGTTACGAAGCAGTTGAAAGATAAAACATAACAGGACTCTAAGGATTTATAATCAGGCGATAATTTTTGCCGATGGCTGTTAATTGGGAATTGGGAATTGGGAGTTATGAATTTTCCATTTTCCATTTTCCATTTTCCATTAACTAAGACCCAAGACCAATAAGTCTTTACTAATAAGTCATGACGTGAACTAGATCTGATTGCTTATAAATACATTTTACCAACTATATTAGTATTCTCCCCTTCTGATAATTTGCGGTTAAATAAATCAATAAATCAATTTTTGTCAGTCATACTAACCACTAAGCAAGCAATGGTAAACAGACAGTAACACGAGTACCTAAACCTATTTTACTTTCCATAACTATCTCACCTTGATGGTGTTCCACATAACTTTTTACAATTGATAACCCCAATCCAATTCCCCCTATGGAACCGATATTACTCCCACGACTAAAGGAATTAAATAACTCACCTTGATCGTGCTTAGGAATGCCAATTCCTTCATCGGTAACTTCCAGTATTACTTGATTAGTGTCACATTTAAGGTTAAGTTCGACTTTGCCTCCTTGAGGAGAATATTTAATAGCATTAGAGAGGAGATTAGTTAGCATTTGGCTTAGTAGCTTAGGATCTGATCTGAATTCCTGACAGTCACCTTCATGCCTAAACAAGAGCTGGTGCTTATAGGTGGTTTTAGATTTGATTTCATCAACTAATTTACTACAAAATTCAACTAAGTCTATAGGTTCGGGTTGTAAATCTAGTTGCTTAAATTCTGTCTTGTTAATAAATAGCACATCATCCACTAAACCAGTCAGTTGCTGAACCATGGATTGGATACGTCTACAATGTTTTACTTGCCGAGTCAGATCCATTTGATGACAGTACCGTTCCAGGATTGCTGCTGATGAAGAAATGGTAGTTAATGGGGTGCGGTACTCATGGGAAATGCTAGAGATAATCCGAGATTTAAAATTGCTCAATTCTTTTTCTTTAACCAGTGATTGACGTAGTTTAATTTCCAAAACTTGGAGCTGATCATTAGCTACTCTTAGTTCAAGTGTGCGCTCCTCAACCCGACGTTCTAGCTCATCATTCAGTTGCTTCTGAGCAATTTCTAGTTCCTTGCGAGTGGTGATATCTCGCAGTGATGCCATATAGGCTTTTTTCCCTTCCCATTGAATCTCTACTAGCTGGATTTCGGCAATAACAATTTTTCCATAGGAGGAGCGAATATCTAGTTCTGTAGTTTGACCAACCACTAAGGAACTGCACCATAGTTCTCCTTGGAGTTTCTCCGCTTTACAGTTCATCAGGGATTCTGCTGCGGGATTAACAAATTGAATCACTCGATTCTGATCAATAATCACAACACCATCAGCATTTCTGGTAATCATGGTGCGAAATTGTTCTTCACTGGCTCGTAGGGCTTCAGTTTGTCGCTTCAGTGCTAACAGCAGTCGTTGCCGCTCCATGCCATAGCGCATCGCTCGTACCAATAGGTTCCGATCAAATTCTCCTTTAACTAAGTAATCCTGTGCTCCTTCTTGTAGCGCTTCTATCGCTAAATTCTCATCAGTCAGTCCACTCAGAATGATTATAGGCACTTCGGGAAACTGGGCATAAATTTGGCAAAATGTCTCTAGGCCTTGCTGATCGGGTAAGAACAGGTCACAGAGTACGATATTAATATTTCCCTGCTTTAGGCATTCGAGACCTTGCTCTAAGGTCTCTACATGGGTGAGTGTTGCTGGAAAATGTTTTGCCTTTTTGAGTAATGCTTTAATGAGCTCAACATCCTGGATATCGTCCTCAATTAAGAGGATTCGGGTACAATCAGGATGGTCTGCTCTTTCTGTGGGGAGTTTATTCTGAAAATAAATGACTGAAGCAGGGACTGGTGCAGAGAAATTAGTTTGATCAGCTGAAGGAGAAGTGACTGGTAGGTACGTTGATGACATTGGAATACCGTTAACTAATCAACAAACATCGGTTAGATATCAATTAAATCTAATATGTTAATATTGACCTAAAAAAAAACCTGTTTCCACCGTAATTTCACTAATAGTCATCTCCGTACTTATACGGATAATTCACTAAAAAATGCACATAAAACCCGTATAATCCTTGAGATCAAGGGGATTAAAATACAAAAAAGTATACCGTCTGAGGGTCTTCGATGGCTAACTTAGCCTCGAATCATAAAATTAATCTTAAAGATCAGGAGGCGTAATGGTGGTAAGATTTCAATAATTAGGTTTATCCTTGAAGGCATTAGCCATGATCAGATTAGGCTTGAGGCTAATGGTTTCTGACCTATAGCGCTACCCACTGGGAATCGGGAATCGGGAATCGGGAATCGGGAATCGGAAATCGGGAATCGGAA
>NZ_JAAHHE010000149.1:0-12186 GCF_010692525.1 Moorena sp. SIO3B2 | reverse complement strand
CGGGAATCGGGAATCGGGAATCGGGAATCGGGAATCGGGAATCGGGAATCGGGGGAAGACTGTGGGGAGAGGGGAGAGGGAAGAAGGGTAGTTGTACAAAAGTAGCGATTTTAGCTCCCGTTACCTTGACCAGACCGTAGCCAAACCACTAGATCTTTACCACTACCTAGACATGTAAAAATTTTGAATTTTGAATTTTGAATTTTGAATTCCGCTACATCTTTACCACTAGTTAAACATGTAAAAATTTTGAATTTTGAATTTTGAATTTTGAATTCCAGCTAGTTTATGGCGGCGGTAGTTTCACAACACTAAACCAGAAATCTTCTAGGGCTTCGATAATCTTGTCAAATTCTTTTAAGCTAATTGGTTTTTTAAGATAACAGTTAGCTCCCAAGTCATAGCTTTTTACAATATCTTCCTGAGCATCTGAAGTGGTCAGCATCACAACGGGTATTTGCTTGAGGTTATCATCACCTTTGATATGCTGGAGAATCTCTTGTCCATTCATCCCAGGCAGGTTTAGGTCTAGCAAAATTAAGTCAGGTTGCTGGGAATCAGCATACTCCCCCTCTCTGTACAGGTAAGCCAGGGCTTGAGTACCATCCATAACCACATGGAGGTTAATCGCCAGTTTCGCTTTGTTGAGTGCTTTCCTGGTGAGTTCTATATCTCCAGGATCGTCTTCTATTAGCAGAATTTCAGGGAATTTACTGTACATATCATAGTTATTTGAACTTGGGTTATTTGAAATTGGTTATAATATCGTTTATTATTGATTTTTTATCCACAAACCCATGAGTCATATTTGGCTACCAACTCTGATGAATTGGCAGGGTAAAATAGAATCTTGAGCCAACACCAGACTCGGATTCCACCCAAATATTTCCGCCGTGACACTGGACAATTTTCTGACAAATGGCTAAACCAATCCCGGTACCGGGATACTTGCTCCTACCATGTAGCCGTTGGAATATGGAAAAAATTCGTTCAGCATACTTGCTTGGAATACCAATACCATTATCTCGAACCCCTATTAACCATTGGGATTCCTGCAACTGAGCTTCAATGTGAATCTCAGGAGTTGCCTCGGAACGGAATTTGATGCCATTACTGATTAGATTCTGGAACAATTCCACCATGTGTTGAGGATTAGCTGGGATAGTTGGTAGTGGATCATGGGTGATGACAGCATGATTTTCTTTAATGGTAACACTCAAGTTTTCAAGAACCTGCTCAAGCACTTCAGCTATATCTGTGGGTTCAAAGGTCAGTTCAGACCTACCCAAACGGGAGTAGGCGAGCAGATCTTTAATCAGAGTCTGCATCCGGAAGACACCATCAACAATGTAAGCCATGTATTTGTCTGCTTCGCCATCCAATTTCCCCTGGTACTCTTCCACCAGCAATTCTGTGAAACTCTTGACTTTCCGCAGGGGTTCTTGTAAATCGTGGGAAGCCACATAAGCAAACTGTTCCAGTTCTCGGTTAGAATTCTGTAGTTGCTCAATCGACCTTGAAAATTCTGTATTGGTTATGCGATCGCTAATGTTACAGCTATACCCCAACACAAATTCTACTGAACCATGACTGGCCAACTCTGGTACCAGACAGGATTGATAAAACTGTCGCCCATTCTCTGTGATCCACTGGAATTCAATCCTCTTTTCTTGACCTGTGGCAAACACCTTTTCCATCGCTCTATCCCATAAGTGGATAAAGTCTTCTGGCATCTGGAGGTCATGATGGGTTTTGCCGATTAATTCTGACTGGGCTATCCCAAATGCCTGTGACAAGGCCGGATTAGCATAGACATAACGAAATTCCCGGTCAAATACCGCTATACACTCGGGAGAATTTTCGACTAGGGACTCCAAGAGGTCTTCCCGAGAGCTTAGAAATAGTTTTGCTGGTTTGCGATCGCTTTTTTGAAGGCTCATTCTTTTGGCAGACAAGTCGGAGAAGGAACAATCAATCAAACCTTCTGTGTAGAGACGTTGCAGACCAAGTCTCTACAAACAAGAACGATTTAACCGGAGACGATATCAATTTTAGCTTTGACCTCAGTTATTACTCTACACTGGCAGCAACTGGTTCGCTTCTCAGTTGTGCTCAATCCGATCCTACTGGAATTGATAGTAGCCATTACCCATGACCCGATCCTAGATATGATCATTAGTCAACCGGATTTGATCAGGACTTAGGCACCTCATAAATCAAAGGCTGGAATCGGTGTAATTATTTTAATAAACCGGCTTGGCGGCGTAAGTCCTGTTGATCTTTGATGTCTGTTAAATTATCATGTTTCAAACTACTCGCCGACGCCTTGCTCTGTGGTATACTACGGTCACAGCAGTCTTACTGTTACTATTTGCAACTGGTGTCTATCTTTATGTCCGCCACACCCTGATTGAACGGGTTGATGACACCCTCAAACATGTCGTAGAAGTGGTAGAGCGATCACTGGTGATTCAACCTGTGGATGATGGCGAGAGTCCCTACCAATTCAACATTGAAGCCAGTTTTCGAGACAATAGTGATGGGGTAGAAGATGACCACATTGACCTGGAGTGGTTTAGTCCGAAGGGGGATTTGCTGTGGTCAACCTTCTCAGAACCCTTAACTATTCCGTTAAAGGCCAACACCACTAGGGCAACAGTTCATTTATCAGCAGAGCATCTCCTGCGACAGTTAACCCAACCGGTGCAAATCGAGGATTATATCTTGGGTTATTTACGGGTTAGCCACCCATGGTTTGAAGTCACCAAACCCAGCCACCAACTGATATTTGATCTGACTCTAGGTACAGTGGTGATGATTATCTCTACTGGTGCTATTGGTTGGTTACTATCTGGTATGGCTATGAAGCCAGTACGGGAGTCGTACCAACGGCTCAAACAATTCACTGCTGATGCCTCCCACGAACTCAGAAACCCAATTGCGACGATTCAGACTAACGTGCAAGTTGCTCTGGGGGATCCCGATTTAGCATCTGAGTTGCAACGGCACCAACTCGAAGTGATAGAGCGATTAACCCAGCGCTTAGGAAGACTGGTGAATGACCTGCTGTTTTTGGCTCGTGCTGATAGCGGTATGGTAAAACCCCAGTGGCAATTAGTCCACCTGGATGCTTTGCTGATGGAAGTGATCGAGGAGCAACAGCCGATTGCTACAGAAAAACGCATTTCCCTTTACTTGATTGAAATCCCCAATCCCGATCAGGAAAAGAGCACAGAGTTAACAGAGGGAACAAAGGAGACAGAGCAGACAGAGGAAGAGATGGGGGCTGATCAGGTATTTCTGCCACCCTGCCCTAGTAAAGGGTTCCAAAATCCAACATTGGACGAAGATGCCTTTACCCTTGAGGGGGATTGGAATCAATTGGCACGTTTATTTACCAATCTAGTGAATAACGCTGTCCAATACACACCAGCCTCTACCAAAACTCCAGGGGAAGCATTTATTCAAGTGGAATTACAACAGTTAGAACCTCCCAGCAAACGTAGGGCAAGAAACCTGCAATTCCTGCTTCAAGTCAAGGTAACTGATTCCGGTCAAGGCATCTGTGCATCAGCATTACCTCATATTTTTGATCGCTTTTATCGAGCTGATCCAGCCAGACCCTATGATACAGCAAAAGGAGCAGGGCTAGGTTTAGCGATCGCTAAAACAATAGTTGAGAATCACCACGGTCAAATCGAAGTTGAAAGCACTCTCAACCAAGGGACAACCTTTACAGTTACAATACCCGTTTTTAGAAAAAGCAAGGCTGAAAGCCCTGTCGAAAGCGAGCAGGTATGAAAGCAAAAATATTTTGTATAATCATGTGTCTGCCAAAATTGACAATGCGATCGCGTAGCGCTTCCAAAGGAACATCCCTCTGTAGTCAGAGGTAGTTTCGCGCTATAGTTGAAAATAAGCTCAACTAGCTCCAAAACAGGACATAAAAGACATCACTCAATAAGTGAGGTGGTTATGGTTGCTTCTTATCAGGGAGAATACATGACTCCCGAAGCTTATCTAGACTGGGAGGAAAAGCAAGAACTCAACTATGAATACATCGACGGCGAAGTCTATGCTATGACTGGGGGAACTATTCCCCACGGAACCATTGCTCTGAATCTTGCGACTGCCTTAAAAAGCCATCTACGGGGAGGTTCGTGTCGTCCTTTTATCTTTAGTGTCAAAGTGGGTGTATCAGAAAAAGGACCTTTTCACTACCCGGATGTCATGGTAACCTGCGATCAACGAGACAGCAATCGGCTCAAAGTCATTTATCATCCCTGTCTGATTGCGGAAGTACTCTCTCCCTCCACTGAAGCCTTTGACCGAGGTCGCAAATTTGCTAACTATCGCCGCATCAAAACCTTACAAGAATACCTTTTGATTGATACTCAACAGATCACTATCGAGTGCTTCCGGCGCAATCCACAAGGGAAATGGGAACTCAATCCCTACACAGAAGGAGACGAAATTCACTTGACCAGCATTGATTTTAGTTGTCCCATCTCCTTAATTTATGAGGATGTTACTGTATAGTAGTGAGTGCTTAAGGGCTGATTTTTTAGATAAACGTACTACCAAACCTCAATAATTTGCTCAAACTGGATTAATTAGTAATAATATTTAGATCCACAATCAGGATTTACAATACTAGCCAACTCCGGGTAAATGATCTATTACCAATCACTAATATCTAAAAATTAATATCTAATATGTAATATCTAAGACTATCATGCTATCATAGCTAATACCTAATACCTAATACCTACTTCTGTGAGAAAGGCATTGAATGTCTCTTGATCAGGCAAAGAGGGCTGAGCCCCAGCCTTAGTAACAGCAAGCGCCCCAGCTGCAGCTCCCCATACTACCGCTTGCCGCAAGGGTAACCCTTTGGCTATTGCCACAGCCATTGCACCATTAAACGCATCTCCAGCCGCCACAGTATCCACAGCATCAACAGAAAAAGCAGGGACGAAGAACGATTCAGAACCAGTGGCACAGAAAACCCCCTGCTCTCCTAAGGTCACAATCACCGTATCCACACTTCGTTGCAACAGTACTTCCGATGCGTTCTTGGCTGACTCTATGGTATCCACAGGAAAATCCACTAGTACAGAGGCTTCCAACTGATTCGGTGTCATAATATTCACCATGCCATACAGTTCCTCTGGCAACTCCTGAGCTGGTGCTGGGTCAAGAATCACTGGACAACCCACTTTCTGAGCTGCCGCTGCTGCTAAGAGCACCACGGACATGGGAATCTCCAACTGCATCAATAAAACAGCGGCTTCTGGCAACAAACTACTGAGGCGTTCCACATCAGTTTCATTAACATGCCCATTAGCACCAGCCAAGAAAATAATGGTATTCTCCCCAGCCTGATCCACGGAAATCACTGCAATCCCAGAACTGACCCCCTCCTCAACCAAAACGCTATCAGTGTCAACACCCGTTACCCCTAGACTGTGGTGTAGCTGAGTTCCAAAATCATCACTACCGATGCGGGCCACCATTTTAGTGGGGATACCCAACCGTGCCACCGCCACAGCTTGATTAGCCCCTTTCCCACCAGGAGCAGTAAAAAATTCATGGCCTTGTAGTGTTTCACCTGGAACTGGTAACCGGGGAGTTTTGGCTACCAAATCCATATTGATACTACCGAAAACAATAACTGGTTTCATAGTTAACAGAATTACAACTTAGCAAGTTTAAAGTTGAAAAGAGTTACAAGGCAAGCAAGTTGAACGTTGAACGTTGAACGTTTTAACCTTCAACATTATAACCTGACCACCTTCAAGATTAATGGTAACAACAACCATAATTGGTTTCCTATTTAATTTAATAGAGTTACCTTAAACAGAGTTACAATTTGTTGAGTAAGGTTAAAATTGAACGTTTTAAACTTAAAAATGACAACCTTTAACCTGAAAAACTGACAAGTTTAAAACCTGCCAACCTCCCCTAATCTAATCCAAATTGCGAACAACATTATAACCTTTCAACCTTAAAATAATGCATTTATAAATCTGGTTTATATGGTTTCAATTCAAGGAGCTTTATCAACTGCTCAATATCGAAATATTCATTCATCATCTGTTGCATACACTCCACCTTAATTGCTTCATGGAGATGTACTTGACCAAAAGAATTGTCAATAATCTCAACAGTAGTGAGGGTGTCTAAATCAACGGAAAGTACTGGAATTTCAAACTCTTCAGCACGTCTGAGAATAACTGATTGAGGCTGAACTTGACCGGTAAGGATTAAACAGTGGGTTGAGGTTTCTAGAGCAGCCATCTGAAGGTCTGGGCGATCGCCTCCGGTCACCACCGCCATATTAACGCCCTTGCGTAGATACTTCAGAGCAGCATTGACATTCATCGCCCCAATGGTCAAGCTTTCCACCATCAAATCCAAACGGTCAGGGCAGCATAGCACATTAGCTTGCAACTGACGTACCAGTTCCCGAACACTAACACTGCGCAACAGATTATTTCTAGGCATCATTCCCAATACTGGGATTCCTTGCCGTTCCAGAAACGGTTTCAATGTTGTTTTTACCCTTGATAGCTTGTTTTGGGGAATATCATTAATTAAAACTCCCAGTAAGCTTTCTCCCAGACGTTGCTTAGCAAATAACAACGCATCTGCTAGTAAAACCGAGTGAAAACGAGCCACCAACAAGACAGCAGCATCAATTGTCTGAGCAACTTTTGGTAATGATAAGTTAAACAGAGTCCCCGCACTCAAGGTTCCTGCTCCTTCCACCAAAATTACATCACTACTTAGTGGTTGGAGATAGTCTTGAAGAGACTGACGGTAATCTGTTGAGTCTTGTCCTCCCAAGCGTTTTTCAATGGTTTGAGCATCCATAAACAGCAAAGGCGATCGCACCATGTTCTCCGGCAACTTAAGTATCTCAGTGATAAACTGGACATCTTCCTCTATCGTTGACCCTTGATTGCTACTCAAAAAGGTACCCAGTGGTTTACAGTAGGCAATCGTTATCCCTTTTGCTTGCAGTTGATCGGCAATTCCCAGGATCGTTGCTGACTTACCGCTGTAAGCTTCTGTTGACCCAATTAGTAAATACTTAGCGGATTTTGCCACCCCTTATTTACACTCCTATAACTAGAAAACTGGTTGTTTATTCATCAATGCGTAGCAGTTTGCGGTAGAATGCCTTGGAAAAATCCGTTATGCGCGATCGCTTAAAGTTCATAATCACTTCGATTAAGTAATTCACAAACTCAGAATTTTGCATAGTAAGTTCGTAACTGAGATCCGCGTTACCATCAAACTGTAATCGGCAACGAGTTAATTCCGAAGGAAGATTAGATACAAACCAAGTAGCAACGAAGGGAATACTATCACCACCTTCTATGTGGCGACGACCTTCCAAAGACCCTTGTTGGTAGAGGCTAATTGCTATAGGTAAAAGATTCCGTTTATTACCCTGGTAGTAGGGCACATAAATCCCGACAGCTCCTTTGTCGGCAGGCTTAAGTTTTTCGATCGACATGGCTGAATATCACTCAATTGCCGTTGATGGTATTGATGTAACTATTCCTATGGGACAATCTCCGTGATGGAAAACCCATCACGATCAGATGATCAGTCCAGGAAAATAAATATTCTAATACATTACATTGAACTTTCCTATAGGTTAAGCTTATCCCCACAGTTTATAATAGGGGCTTATGTGTTTATAATTAATTGTTAGCTGATAAAAGTTGATTGAGTCTCTAGTCTAGCCTCAACTGGGATTAGCCTTGCAACCTACTGGATAAACCGATTTATACGTAGTAGAACGCTTACCAAACCAACTGTAACGATTATCCCGAATCTGCTCGTAAACCTGATCGCCTACCGACTTCACCCCAGGCATTGCCCGATAAGCGGATACAAAGATATTACCCAATGGCAATAGACGCCCAATCTCTTCAGCGGCATCACTTCCTTGCCATCGGCAATCATCAGAAGAAGCATCGATCAAAATCATACCCATCTCACACTCGAGAGGTGTTACCTGTAATTTGCCGCAAGCTTCTTTATCCTGCATCGGTATGTAATCAAATAGCTTGCCCTGATCCAGATTTTCTAGTAGCTGTACCAGAGTGACACAAAGATTACAATCGCCATCGTAAATAACGTGATATCCCATTCAGCTTCTTTCCTAAATCCTAGTTTATCTGCCCCAAAGTAGCTTATAACCGTATTTAGGACTACTACAGTAGTCCTAAACATTGCGGCTAGTGCCCTGTCAAGTTTGAATTTAAGCTTTCACCAAGCGGTGCGACCCGAAGGCGCGACCAAAGGCCGGGTTCCCCGACCATTGGAAAACGCACAAATAGCGAATTTAATTCGACAACTGTAAGCGCACCGGGCAGGATTTAGGCATGATAGCACGCTTGGATGAAGGGCGCGATCGCACGCTTGGATCAGGTATGAAGACTTTTGAGCTAACACCGTGCCACCTAACATCGTCCCACCATTACCCTCAAAACTAAATTGACAGACTACTAGCTCATAAACATAAATTTTACATTTTGCCAACACAATTACCCACATCAGTATTTGACACTGTAACTAGCTTCCTCAGGTTTTTCGGCAAAATGCAGTAGGGGGAAGTAAACGGTCAAGTTATCTCGGGCAGCGGTGCGACCTGTGGCAAATTAAATTCGACGACTGTAAGCGCACCGGGACGGAATTGCTGGTTTCGGTCGCATAAAAGACAAAATTGAGGCTGATAACTAAATTGAACAGATTATCACAACCATAAACCTAACCTCCCTCACCTATAGTCAGGAGGTCTGATGCAATGATAATACGATGGCGGCAGTTATTGGTTAGAATAGCGATTTGGCTAGCAGCTGAGATCATCCTCAACTTTCTGGGGCTGGACAATCTAGCTGACTACAGCGAGTTCATATACGAGCAGGAGGTTGCCCTATTAAGTCAATACACGCTTCCAGCCATTGAGAGGCTGCCCCATTCCTAGTACACCTTGGTAGATATTTGTAGCCAGTTCCTTTGAAAATGAAGGGATCAGGGGGTGAGGGGGTGAGGGAGTGATCAGCTGTGAGGCATCTACATCTAATTTATAGATCTATATATTTAATTTTATTTTATATATTGAATCGGCAAGGGGGCAGGGAACCAGAGCAGCAGGGCATAGGGTTAATCAGTTTTTCGAGCTTACTCAAAGCTATACAATTTAAATCCGCGACAGCTTAGAACTATATTGATTTTGTGCTTAATAAATCAATATATCATAATGTCTAAGTCCTATTCAACTAATGCCTATTCAAATTACAGGCTTTCCGGCACCCCCATGCCCTTATCCCCCCATCCGTTACATCTGTTAACCCATCCGTTGCCCCATCTCCTGATCACCCTACTGAAATAGGCAAATTAGAGGGTCAGCAGCTTACCGGAATGGCTTAAGCGGGGAGATTTTACCCTTTCTAACTAGCAGCAGTGTCTTCCGCTACATTTCTTTGAGCTATCTTGGATAAGAATTGTAAAAGAACACTTAGCTAGATGCAAAACGACAAAAATTATTTCGGTCAACAAGCTTGACACATGAAACCCCGCATCATTATCTGTGGCTTGGGTCGCACTGGATACAAAATATTCCGCTTACTGAAGCAGCAGGGAGTAGCTGTTGTTGGCATCAGCAACAGAATAATGCCTGGTGACGAAAACAATATTATTATTGGAGACTTGCGGGCTATTTCTACCCTACTTGCAGCTGGACTCGAACATGCCCAAACCCTGGTTCTGGCCTGTAATGACGATGCTCTCAATCTGGCAATCCTGACTCAGGCACGAGTGATTAATCCCCGGATTCGGATCGTTAACCGATTGTTTAATACCAGCCTGGGTACTCGTTTAGATCAGACCCTACCCGATCATGTCAGCATGAGTGTTTCTTCTCTAGCAGCACCGGTATTTGCCTTCGCAGCAATGGGGAATCGAGCCATTGGGCAACTCAAGCTATACAATCAAACCTGGCCGATACACGAAGAAATTATCACCGAAAGCCACCCTTGGATGGGAACACAGTTGAGTGACCTGTGGGATGAGCGATCACGAATGTTGATCTACTACCTACCGATGGACTCGAACTTAGATTTAGTTTCCGCAGTAGCTCAGGGCAAACAGTTACAACCTGGCGATCGCTTAATTATTGGTACTCAGCCTCGGTTTCGTCCTAAACGCCAATCCTGGCTACAGAAACTGCTGAAAGTCTTCACAAACTTACAACAGTTTCAGCATCATGCTCAACCAATGTTAGTAGTGACCCTTTTCCTACTCCTGATAATTTTTACGGCCACATTGACTTATGTGTGTGTCAACTTAGAAACCTCTATTGTTGATGCTCTATATTTTTCTGTGGGTATGATTACCGGTGCTGGTGGTCAAGAAGAAGTAGCAGAAAAGTCCCCGGACACTATTAAGGTATTTACTGCTGTGATGATGTTAGTAGGGGCTGGTGTGATTGGCATTTGCTATGCTCTACTAAACGATTTTGTTTTAGGTACCCGACTCAAACAGTTTTGGGATGCGGCGAGAGTTCCCTACAGAAATCACTATGTTGTATGTGGACTGGGAAATGTAGGAGTCCAAATCCTCTACCAACTTCATGCCCAAGGCCATGAATTGGTGGTGATTGAAAGTAACCCCAACAATCGTTTCCTGAACATTGTTCGTTCTCTAGGTATTGCAGTCATTCACGGAGATGCCAGTTTACCTGCTACACTCACAGCAGCACACATCCAACGAGCAGAAGCCCTTTTAGCAGTTACGAGTGATGATACAGCCAATTTAGAAATTGCTCTAAGTGCCAAAAGTCTAGCTTCTAAATTGTCAGTGGTTGTCCGCAATCAAGACCCCCACTTTTCCCACATGGTACAGCAAGTATTTGAATTTGAAGCAGTATTCTCTCCCACAGAATTAGCCACTCCTTCTTTTGCAGCTGCAGCATTAGGTGGACAAGTGTTAGGCAATGGTATGATTGGTGATACGCTTTGGGTTGCCTTAGCCACTAAGATTACCACCGATCATCCCTTCTGTGGACGCCGTGTTAAAGATGCTGCCAGATCCGCTGACTTTGTGCCACTGTATCTTGAAACGAAGTATCAAACGATTCATGGCTGGGATTTATTGGAAATTAACCTAGCCGCTGGTGATCTTTTGTATCTAACTATGCCAGCAGTTGGTTTAGAGCAATTGTGGCGCACAACACCGCCTCAAATGATGGTGATGTGAGTTAAAAATGGAAGCCATGGGATCTAAATCGAAGCCATGGGATCTAATCTGGAAATTATCGACGATGAAGGATGAATGATAAAACCCTAGCTATAGTCTAAGGTTGATCATTCATCACTCATTATCCATGATTACTCGTGCAGGATTAGGGTAGCTAGAAAATACCGACTAGGACAATGGAAGTGATTAAGAAACCAGCCAATATCAGAAGCATACCAGGTAAGTTTAACCAATGTTTAACTTCCTCTGATTCTTGAGGCCACTCTTTTTGCTGCAGTTGCATTTGCCGAATCACATCGGAAATTGCTTCAGCATCCTTCACATGGTGTAGTGCCTTGGTTTCACCATCAGGGTATTTCACGACAAAGTAAGTGGGAACTTTGATGTGATCCCCTGTAATATCAATCGTATCCACAGCAACCTGCTTCGCTTTTTCCTCAATAGTTTGGGGTTCAGTGGCAATCCTATCCCCTGGGTTAGCTGTTAACTTAACTCCCATTCCCATTGGTGATGCGTAGCTGACCATAGAAACCTCCAGATAGGTCAAAGTCTTTTATCTGGATTTTATTTTACGTAACTTGGAAAACAATTATTCAGCTTAAGAGCGATATTTTATTTATATTATCAATACTTTATATTTTTTAGTAATTTAGTTAAGATTGCAGCGGTTTCCTGTAATCAAATGTAATCTAACAAATGTAATCTAGCAATTTTTTCTTGAAAATCGCCCTGAGTCGGATCGTTCCTGAATCCTGAGTATAGCACTACGCATTCAGATGTTTGACATTCCTAAACTCCGAAACTTAGTCATAGCTTACTTTTAGGTGCGACCCGTGGCGAATTTAATTCGCCGAACGCGCCCCGCGTCTCCTACGGAGAACGGAAAGCGCACCTTTGACTTCTGACTTC
>NZ_JAAHHE010000148.1:0-15825 GCF_010692525.1 Moorena sp. SIO3B2 | reverse complement strand
ACTGAAGAAGACTCTTAGGATTATCGGGAGTCGGGAGTCGGGAGTAGGGAGTCGGGAATCGGGAGTCAGATCAGCGTTCCCTCTTGCCTTTTGCCTCTTGCCTCTTGCCTCTTGCCTCTTGCCTCTTGCCAAAGAGATTATTCACAAATAAATTACCATAACAATATATCCAGAGTAAAAACAAGACACTACCACCATGCCGCGACTGAATCTGATCGTTTCTGATCAAGCTTCTGGAAATCAACAGGCTGCACCTATCGAAAGCCCTGATCACCTCGATGGGAATGGGAAAACAAACCAGCTCCAATCTCAGCAGTTAGACCCCATGACCGGGGTGACATCAAACCCAATTGAGCTGGATTTGGAAGCAGTAAATCAGCAACTGACTGACACTAGCGCTACCAAAATCGTAGAATGGGCAGCTGAAACCTTTGGTGATGGCTTAGTGATGAGTAGCAGCTTTGGGATCCAGTCAGCGGTCATGCTGCACTTGGTCACTAGTGTCGTTCCAGATATACCGGTAATTTGGATAGATACGGGCTACCTACCGGTGAAAACCTATCGATTTGCCGAGGAGTTGATCGAACGGCTCAAGTTGAATGTAAAAGTATACCAGTCTGCCATGAGTCCAGCACGGATGGAAGCGTTGTATGACAGACTCTGGGAAAAGCAGGATGTAGAATCCCTCAACCGCTACGACCAGATCCGCAAGGTGGAACCGATGCAGCGCGCTTTGCGGGAACTGAAGGCAACGGGATGGTTAGCAGGATTGCGCAAGCAACAGACTGACCACCGCAAGAGTATGGGCTGGGTTAACAAGCAGGCAGAGCAGTATAAGATTTTGCCAATTCTTAACTGGCACTCTAGGGATATCTATAAGTATCTCACCGCTCATGATTTACCCTATCATCCCATGTTTGATGAAGGTTATACAACCGTCGGTGATTGGCATTCCAGCCGACCTTTATCCTTTGATGATCAGGATGAACGGGATACCCGTTTTCATGGCCTTAAGCAAGAGTGTGGTATACACTTGCCTGAAACTCCTGGTGAAGCTGCAAGTCTTGATTCTAGTTCGCTTTAATAGGGAACAGGGAGTAGGGAGTAGGGAATTGGAATGCGTACGCGGGCATCTTGGTAGAACTGGCATCAAGCCAGTTTGCTACTATCACAGATGTGTACGCATACTATTCCGATAGTGCCTCTACAAATAATGGGTAGAACTGGCATCAAGCCAGTTTGCTACTACTATCACAGATGTGTAAGCTTACTATTCCGATAGTGGCTCTACAAATAATTGGTAGAACTGGCATCAAGCCAGTTTGCTACAGTAGTCTACAAATAATGTGATTGGCCTACGGCCACGCTACGCGATCGCATACTAGTTTAATAGTGCCTCTACAATCATGCGATCGCATACTGCTTCAATTTTGTAACTATTTTTTTGACAAATTGCACACAACCTTAACTTGTTACCAATACACTTCACCCAGTAATCAACTGGTAACTATTAATCTGTATAAGCTTACTAAATCAACTTCTTGATATAAAGCCAGTGAACTGTAGCGAGAAGTAGCCTGTTCAGTTTCTGGAAGATATAAACTTAGACCACATAATTCCTTTGAATTGGTATTGCTAGGAGGACGGCCACCAAAAAATTATCCTCCTGTTTTGTAGGAGGTAATAACTGATGAACGCAGAAAATCAGCAAATTCAGTAAACTCATTTTGTCTTTGACTGCTGCTCCTGAACAGATGACCAAGTAAAACAAGTGCATCACAATGCTGTTCACCAAAATAGTGATAGGTTGGGAGTTCTGAGTCTCTAATTGCTGGCAAACGGCTGTTGAGAATCGGCTGAAGTAACCGTGAGAGTTTATCTGGAATACCCTCAACGGCTTGGTTGTCTACCAGTGTCAGGGTGTGATACATATCAGCCCTCTCAGAATCCATGATAGCTATGGCTGCTTCACGTCCACCAACCGATGGCTTTTTAAGGTGATTGAGAAAGCTCTCGTAATAGTAATTCGGGGCACCAAGAGTCAGCTGAGAGGCAAGGGTATATCGAGCACAATTCCTGACTTCGTATACAACTTCCAGCGTAGCTTTGTTGCAATTCTGAAAGAAAAGTAGCTCAACTCGTCCATTAGTAGCTTGGTTAAATTTACTAACCGCATTGGCAAACTGGTCAACTCTCATCCAAGTCCGGGTTTGACCAGTTGTCTTGTGATCATCAGGACTAATTTCGTTAATTTTTCCACCGTGACCAACAACAATAACCGCCCAAGACTCTGCTTCAAAGGTTTGATTTGCCCAATCAAGATACGCTGAAAAAGCTGATACGTCACTACTGTTTTCCCCTGCTACATCAATCTCATTGGTAATCCCATTAACAAGCTGACGACGACGCATTTTTGGCTCGCCCCAGTAGTCTGATTGAACGACTACAGCAATTTCAGAGTTTTTCGTACCACGGGTTAACATTTCAACGATTGGCTCACCAAAACGTACAAGGTCGTTATCGTATGGCATCCAATACAAGACCACCCATTGATGACGTGATTTAGTTTGGAAAGACTGGGAACCCACGGCAGAAGAAGAATTCCTACTTACGACTCCAGCAAAGCAAGCTGAACTTAACGCAACATAACGACAGAACTTTCTTCGTTTCATGATCACGACAGAAATGTCAATTCAAGCTTTGTAGCTATCTTGAGAATAACTTAACCTTAATACCAACAGATAAGAGCTGATTCGTAAACTCGCTGTAATCCTTGTAGGATAAGGCTTGCACTAAAATAGAACCATTGAACTATTTAATACCCAGAAGACAATCATAGCAAGGCTTTCAGACTTCTTAAGATTTACTTGACAAATCAGCTCTAATATCTCGGCTACCGCCATCAGCGACAGCTGACGAAGCCAAATACCAACAACGCTTTGCCCACTTCAGCCAATTCTATCAAGCCATCAAAGCTCAACCCTATCCCCTGGACTATCACCAGCAAGGGATTATCGACCATCTCCCAGACCAAAAGCTGCTGATCCTAGGACTAAACTCCGCTTGGCAACTGGACCACCACTTCAAAGACCGTGCTAGCATCCACTCAGGTGCTCTGAGCAATGCCATAACCGAGATTCGCCGTAACCCAGACTATGACAACTGCCTGAAAATAGCGGTTTGGCACCATCCCCTGAATAGTGCTGGAAGCGATAGGATTACTGACCAAGGATTCATCGAACAACTAGCTGTTGCTGGATTCCGCTTCTTCCTGCATGGACACATCCACAAAGCTGAAACCAGTCTTTTCCGTTACGACCTCAGCCAAGATGGGCGCAAACTCGATAGAATTTGTGCTGGCACCTTTGGCGCACCGACCAAAGAACTAGTAACCGGTTATCCCTGGCAATATAATCTACTGACATTTGAAGGTAATCAGCTTACTGTCCGCACTCGCCGCCGGGAAGAAGAAAATGGTGCTTGGAAACCTGATTCACGGTGGACTCAGGGTCCGGGAGAAGGTGCTTTGGATTCTTATTCCATTGAGTTCAGGCTATAATCATGGTCTGCGGTAATCTTGAACAGAGGTCAAACCAATGGTAGTTCGGCAACCTCGCTATAGCAAAGAAGAATTTGCTAGGCGTGGAGATTACATCTATCAGAGTCAAGTACGCCCTTTGGTTGAACCAGGCAATTATGGCAGAATCGTAGCGATTGACATTGAAACTGGGCAGTTTGAGCTGGCTGATGATATTCTCAGTGCTACAAATGGTTTGTTTGAGCGACTCCCAAATGCCCAGCCTTGGATTGTTCGGATTGGGCATCGAGCTGTTCACCGTTTCGGCGCACGGAGCCTCAAACAACATGTATGATGTACGGTCTGGTAAATACAAACTGTGAGGCAACGATTCGGCTAGTCGTTGGTAATGAAAATTCCCAAAGGCGACTGATTGACGCTGTCATTGATACTGGTTATACAGGTTTCTTAAGCTTGCCCCGCGAAACCATCATTGCCCTAAATTTGCCTTGGACTGGAGTTGAGCGAGGAACTTTGGGTGATGGTAGCGAAGCCACCTTTGAGGTATATGCGGCAACTGTGATCTGGGATGGTGAATACCGAAGCATTCCTGTCAATGAAACTGAAACTGATCCATTGGTCGGAATGAGTTTACTTTACGGCTAAGACTTGCGGATTCAAGCTGTGGAAGGTGGCACTGTCATAATCGAAGCATTATAATCATTTCCCTGTGTTTAACTATTCCCATCAGGTGAGTGCGATCAAAAATGCGATTGACATGCAGGTCACGCTACGCGATCGCATTTCCATCATTCTTCCCCAAGGGGACTCCCGTTATAGTCGTGTTAAGCAGCGTCTGGCACTGCCAGTAAGACTTAGCGGGAGGGGAATTGGGGACTGAAGATGTTGCGTATCATTGAAAATTTTTGCTAGAATAAATATATTATTGTGCTCTAAAGAGTACCGGTTTGTTCGCAAGCTGCAAAGCCTCTGCTAGAAGGATGAACCAACAAAAACCTTGAAAAGTAACCCCAATGATTTTATTGATCGGAGGGTTTTAGAGGCTGTTTGGCTCAGCCGTTAAGGGTTTTCTGCTCTTAAGAATCCCCCGCTATAATCTTCGATTTAGCGGTGGGAGTGTCAAAACTTCTCTTCTAACTATTCCGGTCTTGCCATCACTTAATTAATACAGTGGCTGCAAGTGATTAATTCAATGGGGGGCAGTGCCTAGCAACACCCAATGCCGCAGCTGATTTTATCTGTTTGGTGCACTGCCCACCCTACATCAACTTGCTGGAATGGACATCTTGGTGAAACGGGCATCTTGGTGGAACGGGCATCTTGGTGGAATGGACATCTTGGTGGAACGGGTATCTTGGTGGAACGGGCATCTTGCCCGTTTCCATACTCTTCAATTGTCCTGACTAACCTGATGTTGTGCCAAGAGCTGCTCAAATTCCTCAAGGGAGTTACTCTCAAGAGAGTGATCAATCAACTGTTTCAACAAAGAGATATCTTCTATGGCATTAATCGCTGCCACCAATTCCGGTGATACCAATTCAAACCGCTTTTCTAAAATTTTAACTACTGTCCCTTGAAAGCCTTCCCGAGATTCTTGAAGTCCTTGTTGAAGTCCTTGTTGAAGTCCTTGTTGAAGTCCTTGTTGAAGTCCTTGTTGAAGACCCCTCTTCATTGCCCTTTCTTCGACTCGACTAATCAAAGGCATCTGTCTTTCCTCCTGATAACGTTCAAGTTGTTGATTCAGCTCCAGTTCTAACTGTTCCGGTAAAGCCATCATTTGATCAATACACTGGAACAGCTTCACTATATCGTTTTTACTATAACCTTGTTCAAAAAGTCTCCGAAGTAGGTACCACTTCCATCGCTTGCGCTCCATTGGTTGTTTATGGGTGGCTTTGGTCTTCAAATGAGCCATCACCACTACTGCAAAGGGATTAGTACTCGATTCCAACACCTGCCACATTGACTGATAGTTCAGTAATTTAACTATGGGAAATTCTAGACTCAGGCGACAACCTCCCAAGCCATATTCATAGGACGATGGAGACCAAGAAGCATTCTCATCTCCCAATACTGCTAAGCTAATCACAGGTTTTTCGTACAGGTCAAATGCTCTGTAATGATATTGGTACATTCGCTTAGCAAAAGTTGATTCTTTTTGGCTTTGTACCTCTACATGAATCAATACCCAAGTTTCATTTCCACCACAGAGCCAGACCTGGAATAATTTATCAGCAATTCGTTTTCCTGATTCAGCAGCACCAACTATCTGCTGTAGTTCTGTATCAAGGGCTTGGGGTGTCTGATTCCAATCAATCAGAGTGTGGACTTGGGGAAAACAAAACTGCAAAAATGACTTAAAATAGGCTTGTAATGCTTCTTTCCAAGGATTGTCATAGTCAGCTATGGGTTCGTTCATTTCTATCTTTTAATTCTAGACTAATCCTAAAAACTATCGTTAGCTATCAGCTATCAGCTATCAGCTATCAGCTATCAGCTAGTGGCCTTTGGCCAACGAATGATTACAAACCATCTAACGACAAAGATACAATGAATATCGTTGCTGTCATGGTAATCAGTGTATAAAATTGTATAGTAAAAGAGCAGATTATGGGGAGATTAATACTAAAATTGCTGAAAGCAATCTCTAGAATTTATAAAATAAGTTAAATCGACAATTTAGTAATTTTATGGAATAGGGATGCAGCCAGTAAAAAGGGGAGCCAGTTGCTGATCTGACTCCCCATCTTTTAAAGTGTCCTGTGTTTAACTATTCCGATCAGGTGACTGGTATTAGAAAAGCGATTGACCTTGGCCTTTAGGCCACGCTACGCGAATGGTCACGCTATGCGATCGCTTTTCTATACTGTCGTTCTTTGTGATCAAGCTTCAGCTCCATTTCTTACTATTCCGGTAAAGCTATCATTTGCTAAATACACTGGCTACAAGTAATTAATCCGATCGTGGGCAGTGGGTACCAACGCCCTCCAGCTGATCTTATCTGTCTAATCCACTGCCCACCCTACATAACATCAGCTATTCCGGTCAAGCCATCATTTGCTAAATACACTGGCTACAAGTAATTAATCCGATCGTGGGCAGTGCCTACTAACGGGCTTTCCCAGCTGATCTTATCTGTCTGATGTACTGCCCACCCTACATAAACTTCCCACTGAATGCTGATAGCTGAATGCTGATAGCTGAATGCTGATAGCTGAATGCTTACACTAGGACTAACCCACTTGCCTGTTAGTCTCCAAACTCATCAAAAAACAACCTACGGCTACCTAAGAATAAACCAGGGCTATTCTCTCCAGTAGAAAAAGCAGTGACTCCAAATAAATAAGAACCACTAAACTCAGGATTTTCCTTAGCTCTAACCGAAACTGTAATGGTTTGACCAGGAGCAACCGGTGGATCAAACACAACAGTTACTTGATCCGAGTTAGACGATTCACTACCGCCAATATTAGCCAAGGTCAGGGATGAGCCACCAGCAAAAGTGTCGCCCACAAACCCACGACTCTTTCTCGGATCAAATTTGACTTTCTCGATATTAGTTTTATTCTGGGTAATCGTTACAGCTTGCAAAGACTCTCCAGCATCTTCAGGTAATCTGAGGGTGAATTGGTACGTTGATGGAACCCTTACTCTAGTAAAGCTCGTAGCTGCCCTAACTAAGCGCGGAGCACGGTTAAACACAGTCTTACCATTACCGATTTCAATCGTCTTAGCAGGTAAGCCATAAAGAGTAGTGGGTAGCAATATACCCAATAAAAATGCACCAGAGCCTACAAGACGAGCCTTAGTTAATCCCCAACGTGCTATATTATTAGTCATCTCAATCACCTCTAATCAAGAAAGCGCCCTAAACCAATTGACTGTTTAACGAAAAATTGTTAAATAACAACCAATACCCTTCAACGATAACTACTCTACCGGATTTAATATTTAGGATAAGACTCTCCGGTTAAAATTACGTGATATCTACCTTAGAAAACCATAATAAAACCGAATATAGCGTTGCTCATACCTATTAGATACAGAGGATTTTTTACCACTCCCCACTCCCTACTCCCCACTCCCTACTCCCTACTCCCTACTCCCTTAACGCCAGCCAAACCAACGCATTACTGGCACTAACAGGTAATAACTCACCCCTAGCCAAAATCCTTGTAATATAGCCAACATAGCAAAAAAAGTCATGGGCTGATAGAAATCCAGTTTACCGGTTCTAGAAAAGGAAAAAATATTAACCACAAATCCTGCTGGCAATAGATGAGATGACACTAGACCCCCAAATACGCCACCAGTTCCTGCTGCCACCACTAAGGCATGAACGAGATTATGACTGGGTAGCCCTAATCCTAGTACCAGGAGCATTACTGTAACCGCAGTAATCCATGGCAGCAACCCCTGGTCAGGTAGATCAGAAACCAATAATACCGTAGGTACCGTTGCCTGCCACATCAACCATCCCAGGCTATAACCAAAAATACCCATTATCCCTGCCACTAAAAAACGCCGCTGCTGACCAAAGCCTCCTGCAGCCGTCAACCCCCAAGCTGTACCTAAGCCAGCCGCCGCAAACAACAGCATTTCTTGCCACATTGTTATTTGCAGCGAAGGCAAGATCATAGACAGTTCCCCAGAGAGCCAATTTGTCACTTTCTCCCCAAGACTTGTCCAATTCAATACCATAAACCCAACCGTTGCACAAAAAACTCCCCCAAAAGCTCCGAGGAACATCTCCCAAACACTATCGAGACAAGCTAGTGCGATGCTGATCACTACTGCTAATAGGAAATGTTTTAGGGATGTGATCGAATGAGTCAACCCTGTCACAGATTGTGTTAGTTTAGGGCTAGATAACCCCAGAGCAGCTACCTGATTTCCTTGAAACGAATAGACTGGTGCTGGGATAGGCTGGTAACTAGGGCTAGGAGTCATACCTAGACGCAGATGAATCTCAATGGTAGTTGTTGGTCGTTGTTGGGGTACTACGCTGAGCATTTCATCTAGCAAGTCCGCCAAGTCATGACTTACCACTGCCTGCTCTCGCCACCGAAATTGACCAGTTACTGGGTCTTGTAAATCCTTCAACTCTTGACCAGTCAGTAAATGAATCATGGTTCGACTCAGGGCATAGAAATCAGCAGCCGGTCCAATGGCTGCACCAGTTATCTGTTCCGGTGGAGAGTAACCTGGAGTAATCAACCGAGTCGAATCATTCTGAGAAAACTCAGAACCCATACTCAATTGTTTAGCTCCCCCAAAATCAATCACCACTAGCTCTCCGGTGGTTTCCCGTAGCATTAAATTTGAGGGTTTGATGTCACGGTGAATCACTCCACAACTGTGCAACACCTGTAAAATTTCTGCTGCCTGGTAGAGCCAGTCTCGCACTAATATCTCTGGACATCCCTGAGGATGATCCCTGAGCATTTGCTCCAAGGTTGAACCGTTGATTTTTTCCATAACCAAACAGTGCAGGTCTGGCTGTGCCTCAACACCTAGATCAACGACAAAATAGCTATCTTGCTCAACTTTGGGAATGCCTGGATGATCCAAACCTTGCAAAACATCTGCCTCTTGCTGAAATAGCTGCAATACCTTCGGTTTAGTATCCAGCAGAACCTTCAGCACCTTTTCTGTCTTCGACTGCAAATCCCAAACGGTGTATATGTTGGCAAATCCTCCTGAACCCAAAAGCTGGAGAGGAAAGTAGCGATTCTTGAGCTTTAACTTTGCTCCACAACCATTGCAAAAGTTGTTATCCCTTGGCTGAGGGTAGGGTGCTGGGCAATTGGGATTAATGCAATGAATTGATTCAGCAACAAATGGATGCACAATACAGCTCAAGAGACATTGTGATTTGATTTTATCGAACTTAGGAATTTTCTGATTAGTTAATTGAAATTTTGATCAAACGACCTTTAACTTTCTCCTAAGCACCACTGGCGGGAAAACTGCCACCGATAAAGTGAATATCACTGAAGGTTTCGATCCACAGACGAGCTCCACAATCAAGAGGGTTATCCGGCTGATACACAATCCGACACGGACCGAGGATTTCTACCTGGTTGCCATAGTTATTGTGGCCACTTCGTTTTACCGAAATCACTGGTAGCCGCTCTTCAGGGCTTTTGTGGTTATTGGAGCCAATTCGATTACGATTGACATTAATTTTGGCTAAAGCCGGAGGACGACTTTTACGCCAAGTTCCTTTCGGTCCCCGGTTCTTCTTGGTGATTTGCGGCAAATAGTTGAACAGGGGAATAATCCAGAATTTACCGCTTTTATAAGCACCCCTTACTCTACCGGACTCAAGCAGTTGCCGTAATCGTCGAGGAGTTATACCCAACAGAGATGCTGCTTCAGTAGTACCAACACACTTGTTCATTTGTTATTTTCCTCTCACTTAGATTACTATTCCGATATCAGTATTATAACTAATCATCAAAGAATTGGCAAGGACACAAGCCAAATTTAGGTGTTAGGTTTTAGGTGTTAGGTTCTGGGTTTTGGGTTTAGTACTTAATACCTAGTACCTAATGTCTAATGTCTAATGCCTAATGCCTAAAGAACTAGACCACTAAAGTACTGGACTACTATGGCCACCTATCCCGGAATTTCCAGCGAAGCCTTCAAACACCCCCTTGACCAACAAGCAGAGCAAGCGTTACGCAGTGTCCCTGGTTTTGACTTAGTTTCTCGTAAGTTTGTGGAATTTCTTTACGAGCGTCCCCAGTTTGTCTATCTGATGGGGAACAGTATCAAAGTCGGACCGCGCCAGTATGCCAATATTTATCACTTATTTCGAGAATGTGTTCGGGATTTAGATGTAAATCCCGAACCAGCCCTATTTGTTAGTCAAAACTCTCAGGTTAATAGCTATGCTTTAGGTCAAGACAATCCTTACATCGTTGTAAACACTGGCTTATTAGACTTACTCAATGAAGCAGAAATTCGTACTATCCTGGCTCACGAATTAGGACATATCAAGTGCGGTCACACCATCTTAATTCAGATGGGTATTTGGGCAATGAATGCTGCCTCTATTTTAAGTGAAATGACCTTTGGCTTAGGGAATATCGTCAGCACTGGCTTACTTTTCGCTTTTTATGAATGGCGTCGCAAAGCTGAATTATCCGCTGACCGTGCTGCCTTACTAGTGATAGATGACCTGAAGACTGTGATGCAAACGATGATGAAAGTGTCTGGTGGGAGTGCTAAGCATCTACAGGAATGCAGTCTTGATGAATTTATCCGTCAATCAGAAAATTATCAAGAACTAGACCAAGACAGTCTCAATCAAATCTATAAGTTTTTACTCTATAATGGTGGTATTAATCGTCAATTTCTGAGCCATCCCTTTCCAGTTGAACGCATACACTACCTGCGAAAGTGGGCAAATTCCGAGGAATATCGCCAAATTCGTCAGGGCAATTATCAACGTGTTACCAAAGAGGGAGCAGTTGACGTTGACTCCAATCCACCATCGAACAACTCAGTGAATGAAGCGGAACAGTTGCAGCGTCAAATCCAGGAATTGCAACGGGAAATTAATCGCATCAAGAAGAAATAATGTCAGCTGTCAGCTGTCAGCCGTCAGCTGTCAGCCGTCAGCTGTCAGCTTACCTGGAAACCCGACTCCCAACTCCGGACTCCCGATTCCCGACTCCCGACTCCCGATTCCCCACTCCCTACTCCCTACTCCCTACTCCCTGCTCCCTTTGCTTGATGTTGAGAATACCAAGTAGAGAGTGCTAAGTGATGTACTTCTAACCAAGAGCAGTTATTTTCCTTGGCTAACTTAGCGCAATCTTGGTATTCTGGGTGGACATTCATAATCGTTTTGTGAGGTGAGCGATCGCTCCAAGCCACTTTCACACTAATTTGGCCATACTTAGTCTGTACCTGCTGGATTTCCCGAGGTAAGATCGCTCTTTGCTGAGTCAGACGTCGCACTCCTAAGGTAGTGGTTTCTCGGAATAATACTGCCTGACAGGCCTCTAGATCTTGAGGATGACAGATGACACTGAGCAGGATACCGGGTCGAGATTTCTTCATGCCAATAGCTTGAGTGAACACATCCACAGCACCAGCGTTAAATAACTCTTGGAATACATAGCCAATGGCTTGAGGATTGAGGTCATCAATTTGAGTCTCTAGGACTGAGATAGTTTCTAGGGAAGAGTTAGCAGAAGAAGAGTTAGCAGAAAGGGGTGACTGGTGTAGGGTTTGTGGGGGTAAGTTTGACGGTTTAACCTTGAAATTGCCAACATTAACAGCTTCTGAGGACTCACCAATCCACAATCGCAACATATTGGGAATGGGTAATTGTCGAGAACCGGCACCATTACCTATTTTTTGGATAGTCATTGCTGGTGGTGAACCAAAGCTAGTGGCTAAGGTAACGGCAATCGCTGCTCCTGTTGGTGTTACTAATTCCCGCTCAATCCCATTACTGTAAACTGGCACCTGACGGGATTCCCACAATTTCAGTACTGCTGGTACTGGCACCGGTAGCCGACCATGAGCTGCCCATACTGTACCGCCACCAGTGGGGAGTGGGGAACAATAGATTTGGTCAATTCCTAGCCAATCTAAGCCTAAGCAAGTACCAACTATATCGATAATGGCATCAGTAGCGCCTACTTCATGGAAGTGAACCTTGTCTGGGGAAATACCATGAACGGCTCCTTCGGCTTCTGCTAGTTTCCGGAAGATAGCAAGAGTCCACTGGGATACTCTTGAGGGTAATTTTCCTGCTGTAATTAATTTTTCTATGTCTGGTAAGTGTCGTGTGGGATGATGATTATGATTCTGCTCAGGTGTACTGATCTCTGTTATGCCTGACCTGTGTTGATGATGGTGTTCATGGCCGTGTTCATGGTGGTGTTCATGGCCGTGTTCCTGTTGATGGTGATCATGCTTATAGTTTTGATCTGGTAAATCTACATCAACTTTGGTTGCCAACTGACCATTGTGGTGTACTTGGCTAAGTCTTAAGTGATACTCTTGCTCAATTCCGAGTCCTGCTAGCTTGTCCACTAAATATTCCCACGGTACACCCGCAGAAACTAGTGCTCCTAGGCACATATCACCAGCAATTCCAGTGGGACAATCTAAGTAAGCTAGCTTTGTCATTCTAGATCTTCTTGATTAAGACAAATTAATTAAAACAAATTAATTAAGACAAAAGGATTTGGAGCAATTCATCCCCCACAAACCCTACAGGTCTATATCAGGGAATTATGGCCAGATCTTGCTAACTATACTGACATCTGAGTCAGAAAAAGCCAAACTGGCAACACACTTAGGTCGGAGTAGTTTTTAATCCTTTGGCAGAACCGTGTCTATGTCTGGCCTTGGTGAATTTTCCCAAGGCTAGGCTTTAGCAATTCAATATTGACGAATTCAACAATATTTATGGCTACTATTTATACTATCCATCCGGAAACACCTCAAATACGTCGAATAGAGAAAATAAGAGAGTCTCTGGAAGATGGTGCAGTGATGCTCTATCCCACTGACACTGTCTATGCCATTGGTTGTGATGTACATGTGAAGTCCGCAGTGCAACGAGTTAGGCGTTTGAAGCAACTATCCAATGATAAACCCCTGACGTTTTTGTGTTCGTCTCTGTCCAATATTGCTAAATATGCTCGGGTAAGTGATCCAGCTTACCGGATTATGAAGCATTTGATTCCGGGACCCTATACGTTCTTGTTACCAGCAACCAAGTTAGTACCTAAGCTGGTGATGAGTCCCAATCGTAAAACTACTGGTATCCGAGTCCCAGATCATAACGTTTGTCAGGCGTTGCTTTCAGCTCTAGGTCATCCAATTATTTCTACCTCAGCTCATCTACCGAATCAGGATGGTGACACTCCAACGGTGGGATTGGAACGGGCTAAACTATTTGATGCTCTCGATGGTCTAGTAGACATCATTGTGGACAATGACTTAGAACCGGGATTTCAAGTCTCAACTATCCTCGACCTGACTAGTTCAGAACCGATGATGGTGCGGCAGGGTTTGGGATGGGATGAAGCGATCGCTTGGATTTAGCTAGTGCTTTAGCTAGTGATTAACTAGTCAGCTCAGGTTGGGAGGAAGCGATCGCTTGGATTTAGCTAGTGCTTTAGCTAGTGATTAACTAGTCAGCTCAGGTTGGGTAATGAGAGCATCAAGCACTACTTGACTACAACAAAACCTTAGTCGTTTACGGAAAAGTCATCACTAGTTCAGTCAGTTTCTGGATTGACCACTCCTCAGGTTTTGGTCATCCTGAATCATCTTGATGGTTGAAAGTATTGAACGCTATATATAGTAAGCATTTCAGCGTTATGTAATCCTACGGAAACTACAGGAGTGCTGGGGGTCACAACTAGTCAGCTTAGAGTAGTCACACACTCACCGAACCAGGGCTAGACTCACGAGTCTACATTTAGGGTGGACAAGGACAAAGGACAGCGGACCACTCCAAGGTTTGTAGATCACATTCACACACATTTCCTCTGTTGCTTGTTTAATGGCAATTCTGTGAATCTATTTTTGGGGGCAATACCATGCAAGTTAAAACGGTTACTAATAATCAAAATTCCGCCACTAACAATCAGGCTCCGGAAATTACTCTAGATAATCAAAACCAAAACTTGACCCAGGTCTTAGTGGAGGAACTCCAGTCGGAAATTGGAACTAAATCCAGGAGTATTCAAGCGGTTGCCCACCGGATCACCTTGGAGGTAGAACGGATTTGTACTAAGAGCGATCGCATCCAGAATTCCGGTGAAATTGATACTTGGAAGTTGAATCTAGCACGTCATCGACTGCACAAATGTCTGTCATACTACAAACTAGGTTCTCGGCAGGGTCGTGTGGAACTCCATAGTAACCTGAGTACCATGGTTTATCGCCATGTGGCACCGTCCCAATCTCAGTTAAACTTTTCTGCTCGATACAATTTGATTGAGGACTTTTTACAGGACTTTTACGCTGAGTGCCTCAAAGCCTTCCGCCGGGAAAATCCTGTCGATTCTGACTACACTCCCCGTACCCAGCTAGAACTAGCAGAGTACATGGGCTTTAGTGAGCAATATGCTAAGCGACGCATTACCCTACGTGGTCGCGGTAGCCAGCAGTTGATTGTACTCAGAGCACAAAGCTTTTCCCGACGTCAGCCTAATGAAACCCCTGTGGATATTGAACAGGCTGTGGAGTATGGTAGGGATGAAGAAGCCCAAGAGCACAACCGTTCAGCTACTGCACAACAGGTACGTTCAAACCTGATTGAGAAAACCATTGACCCCAGCGATGCTGTTTTACGCGATCGCATTATCTCTGAGTTGATCAAATACCTAGAGTCTAACGGTCATAATGACTGTGCTGATTATCTAGTGCTAAAGCTACAAGACCTGGCTGCACCAGAGATTGACGAAATCATGGGTCTGACACCCCGTCAGCGGGATTATCTACAACAGCGCTTTAAATACCATGTAGAAAAGTTCTCTCGTTCAGCTCAGTGGAAACTGGTACACCAATGGCTAGGAGCAGACCTGGATCAAAAACTAGGGATGTCATCGAAGCAGTGGGATATCTTTGTGGCCCAACTCGATAGCCAACAGCTAGCGTTACTGCCCCTGAAACAGGCGCAAAAGAGTGATAAAGAAATTGCCAAAGCTCTCAAGTGTACCCAAAAACAAGTGCAAAAGCGCTGGACTAAGGTTTTGGAACTAGCTTGGAAGACTCGTAACTCAGAAATTGGCCATGGTAATTAGACTTAAATCTCCTTCTGCAACCAAGTAAGGAGGAGAGTTAGGTAAAGCTTAAGTAGTTAAGCCAACACCGACAAAGTATTAAGTTTGCTATGGTTATGTTAACAATTGAAAACTCGTACCGCGTATTTCTATTTATTTTTATTCTAGGTTTTAGGCTAATGGAGTTCGGGATTAGGTACACCAGGGGCAGTTGAGAGCTTTCGTGCTCAAGTCGGGGCGCTTCATACGCTTGTCAGAAGCATAGAGCGATTTAACCTAGAGCGATTTAACCTAGAGCGATTTAACCTAGAGCGATTCAACCATTGGCCTAGACCCTTAAAAGTATTTCGCGGCTGCAGATCCAATCTGGTCAATCAACCTATAGTCATTACAGTAAGTATCTATGGTAGTCAATATTGCTCAAGGGTCTGCTTCACCTAAGATAGCAGCAAAAAATCAACAAGCTCTCCGGCAAGTGTGGGAAACGATTGAGCCTGATAGCTGTCCCTATCGCTACAATTT
>NZ_JAAHHE010000147.1:0-15878 GCF_010692525.1 Moorena sp. SIO3B2 | reverse complement strand
GCTACTGTCCGTTTTTCCCCGGGTAATGTACGTCCAAACAGGGTGGAAAACACATTCTTATCACGATTGCAGGCTAAATCTAAGTTTTCTCGAACCGTTAGATTTAGGTAGACTCGTGGTGTCTGAAATTTTCGACCAATGCCGAAGCGAGAGATTTGGTGTTCAGATAAGCCTCGCAAATCCTCTCCCTTAAACAACACCCGTCCCTCCGTTGGCTGTACTTTCCCAGTCACTACATCCAGAAACGTAGTTTTCCCAGCACCATTAGGACCAATCATCACTCGCAATTCCCCAGCATCCATACTAAAGTTAAACTGGTTAATTGCTTTGAAGCCATCAAAACTTACCGTTAGGTTATCAATTTCAAGAATTTTTGAGTTCATTTGTAGTTTGCTAATGGTTAATGACTTTAGAAGTTGTAAGCTATCAGCTATCAGCTATCAGCTATCAGCTATCAGCTATCAGCATATGCTTAGATGGGCTTTTCCCCAGACTTTCAATATCTCATGAATCTCGTATAAAATTCTCTCGTTTGCGTATCGGCGCACGCTACGCTGGGTTTATTTTAAGCTGTTCGCGTAGCGTGAGCTTTTAGCTCACGGCTGACAGCTGACAGCTGACGGCTGAATGCTCCCTGCTCCCTACTCCCTTGCTGTAATAACCATGCAATGGAAATCAAGACCAGCTTAATGACCAATCTCTTCTTTTTCCCGTTGGACTAGTGGGTCTTTTTCTAGGCTGGGATAAGTTGTTATCACTGGTTTTTCGGTACCAAAAAGCGATCGCATTTGTTCAATTCCCTCGTCTCGCAACCAGCCGACAATACCATTAGGCAGTACTGTCACTACAATTAGGAACAGCGCGCCCTGGAAAAATAGCCAAACTTCGGGAAATTGCTCACTCAACAAGGTTTGACCTAGTCGGACTAATAAAGTACCCAGAATTGCTCCGACTAGAGTTCCTCGTCCTCCCACAGCCACCCAAATCACCATCTCAATGGAAAACGCTACTTCCATATAGCTGGGGGTAACAATCCCTGATTGTACCGTATAAAGGGCTCCAGCCACTCCAGCGATTCCCCCAGAAACCGCAAATACCAGGACTTTGAATCCGGTAGGATCGTAGCCAGAGAAACGCACCCGATTCTCATCATCCCGTATGGCAATTAACAACCGACCAAAACGTCCACTGGTTAACCAACGGCACAATAAGTAGATCAGAACCACACACAGGATACTAATTTCGTAGAAAGCTAACTGAGCTTGTTTGGAACTTACTAACATCCCAAACAGGGTTTCTGTATCAGTTTTTAACCCATTAGTACCATTAATTAGCTTTTGCTGTCCATTGAAAAAATTGAATAAAACCAGCAGTGCGGCTTGGGTTAAAATCGAGAAATAAACCCCTTTAATCCGGTTACGAAATACCAGATAACCCAGCAATCCAGCCACGATACTGGGAATTAAAACAATAGCAATTAGGGTAAAAGGAAAGGAATAAAATGGTTGCCAGAAGAATGGCAGTTCCTTTACACCATAGAGGGTAAAGAATTCCGGTATTTCTCCTTCTGGTAATTGCAGTTTGAGGTGCATAGCAAAGGCATAGCCCCCCAACGCAAAAAATATACCATGTCCTAGACTCAGCAGTCCGGTATACCCCCAAATCAGGTCAATCCCAATCGCGACAATAGATAATGACAAAAAACGCCCCAACAGCTTGAGGCGAAAATCCGGCAAAATCACTGGCATTAATAACCCGAAAACTAGAGCAATTCCTACGATTGCTACTATTTCTATAATTAACTTTCGTCGCCGCTGCTTTTTAATGGCTTGTGTTCTAGATACATAGGTCATAATTTCTGAAAATAGCAACTATAGCATTTATCAATTTGGTGAGGTACTTTAGCAAAGGGAGTAGGGAACAGGGAATCGGGAGTAGGGAATCGGGAGTAGGGAATCGGGAGTAGGGAATCGGGAATAGGGAATCGGGGGAATAAAATTGACTGTACCTCATAAATGTTGAAAACGCTATAATTCCGCCGTGCGTCCTTTTTGTGGGAATATTCCTGAAGGTCTCACTTGTAAAAAAGTAATAATTAAAGCGAAGACCATAACTTTTGCCATACTGGTGGTCGCAAAGAAGGTAAAGAAGTCCGTTACCGGTTTAAGAAACTCTACTGGCATCAACATAAAGGCTATGCTTCCCGAACCAATAATATAGGTAAGTGTACCAATTGCTAGGGCGGCTATTATGCTTCCGAATAAGTTTCCGACACCGCCAACCACCACCACCATAAAGGTATCGACGATATAATTTTGACCAGTATTGGGACCGACAGAACCTAGTAATGTAATCGCACAACCTGCTACACCAGCTAAACCAGAACCTAGGGCAAATGTTAACGCATCTACCTTTTGTGTAGGGATACCTAAGCAAGCACTCATACTGCGATTTTGGGTAACAGCTCTAATTCGTAATCCCCAACTGGAGCGATTTAAGAACCAGTAGGTACCCAATAGACAAATAATCGTCAAAATAATGATAAAGATCCGGGCATAGGGCAATTGGAAGTTACCAATCGGAAATCCCCCTTGAAGCCATGCCGGTGCAGTCACGTCTACATTTCTGGCACTAAACCAAGGTCGAGTAATTCCCCGTTGACCCGTTTGTCCTAACAACACCCCAGTTACGATCGCAATTCCTAGAGATAAGAATACCATCAAAGCCATCGTCCAATTGCGAATTCTCTGCCAATCTAAACGACGGCTGAGAACCCACCTTGACCCAAAAAACAGCAGGCAAAATACCGCAATTCCAATCACCAATACCCAATTTACACTGCGGACAAACTGCCGCAATATCAAACTTACCCCCCAAGTAGCGAGAAGGGTTTCCAACGGTCGCCCATATAGATAACGAATGACCCCCCTCTCCAATACCAGTCCTACCAACGCTGCCACCAGAAAAGCCATGGGCAGGGCAAATAAGATGTAGACATTAAACAACGAATCGCCAAAAAAGGCTTTAAAGGTATTTTGGACAACATACGTTGTATAAGCGCCCAACATCATTAACTCGCCATGAGCAAGATTAATCACGCCCATCAGTCCAAAGACAACAGCTAGTCCTAGGGCAGCGATCAGTAGCACGGAGCCAATACTAATCCCGTTAAAAATTCCTTCTAAAAGTGGCAGCACAATTGAATTAAATATGAATTATGAAGGATGAATTATGAAGGATGAATTATGAAGGATGAATTATGAAGGATGAATTATGAATGGTGAAAACTACTTGATTTTTATGTTTTTGAAGTTTATAGTAAGCACTCAATACTCAACTAACAAAACTCAATTTTAAATGCCTTAAGGCGCGCTTTCCAATGGCCGGGGAACCCGGCCTTGGGTCGCGCCTGTAGTTTACTTCATAGGTCATAATTCATCCTTGATCACTTATGCTTTCTCCTTTTTGTACTTCCCTCCCTTATTGGGATCGCTCCAGTCACACCCATACCCTTTCGTTTCTGCTACATATTGATTCCAGGGGATGGGAGGAACGGGTTTAGGTGTGGATGAGACAATTTTGAACTGACCATCGGCTTGGATTTCACCAATGCGCACTGTCTTAGAAATGTGATGATTTGGATACATCTCTACTGCTCCTTCTGGTGCGCCAAATTTTTGACCGATAGCAGCTTTGCGCACAGGCTCTAGGTCAGTAGTTCCAGCTTGCTCTACCGCCTGCTTCCATAGGTAAACCATAATGTAAGCCGCTTCCATGGGGTCGTTGGTTACCCGGTCTTCGCCATACTCGGCTTTGAAGGCTTCCACAAACTGCTTATTGTCGAGGCTATCAACAGATTGGAAGTAGTTCCAGGCGGCGTAGTGACCAATTAGAAATTCTGGACCAATCTGCCGGACTTCCTCTTCTGCAATACTCACCGACATCGTGGGATATTTGTCTGGAGTGAGTCCAGCACCTTTGAGTTGTTTGAAGAAGGCGACGTTACTATCCCCGTTGAGACTGTTGAAGATTACGCCACCATTTGGTAGTGCAGCTTTAATCTTAGAAATGATCGGGGTAACTTCTGTATTACCAAGGGGAAGGTAATCCTCGCCCACGGTCTCTCCACCCAGGGCTTTGAGTTGCTCCTTAATAATCGTGTTAGCGGTACGAGGGAAAACATAGTCCGAGCCCACTAAGAAAAACTTTTTGCCCTTGTTTTTCAGCAACCAATCTACCGCTGGCTCAATCTGCTGATTTGGTGCAGCACCTGTGTAGAAAATATTCTTGGAACACTCCTGCCCTTCGTACTGCACAGGATACCAAAGCATATGGTCTTTGGATTCAAACACTGGTAGCACAGCCTTACGGCTAGCCGATGTCCAGCAACCAAAAATAGTAACAACTTGATCCTTATCAATCAGTTTGGCAGCTTTCTCAGCAAAGGTTGGCCAGTCAGACGCACCATCCTCAACAATAGGCACAATTTTCTTGCCTAATACCCCCCCGGCTTCATTAATCTCCTTGATGGCAAGCTTTTCAGCTTCCACCACAGTGGTCTCACTAATTGCCATAGTACCGGTCAGGGAGTGGAGAATACCCACTTTGATCGTGTCTTCACCACTAGCATCTGAACTCTCGGTGGCTGTGGAGCAAGCCTTCAACAGAAGACTAGTTCCCAATGCCGCTGAGCTATAAAGCAGAAATTTACGTCGTCCTAATCCACTTACCATACTTTCGTACAATCCTCTACCAAATTTAGGCGTAGCCTCATTGAAAAAATTGCGAAGCTAGGGTGTGATATTAGACCTAGGATTGCAAGTAAACTGTTAATTAGGATACAAAAAAGCTAAACTTTCGATCAGTTCATGAAAACTTGACATTTTTTAACATTTTTTAACATTTTTTTGAATCAGATCTACCCATGCTGAGCACTATCTATTCACATTCTGTTAATGAACTCTTTACAGCCTGGATAAGCAAAACCTCCTTTACAAAAGCAAGAGAGAGCAGGCGAAGCCAGGACCGGTTACTATGGTTCAATAACCTCGAAAAAAGCCTATTTTTGCCTAAAAATATAATATTGCCGCCATTAGGCATCATCTATTCAAGCTTTATTGCTCAACTTCTAAACTTACGGTTGTCTTGTAACCTATTGTCTTGTAACTCAGTGTACAGATTGACCATAAGGTTGATGTATTAATAAACACTAACGACTCATGCGCTAACATTTGGCGAGATTTAAGCTTTGTCAGGGGAGGATTTCCAAGGATGTCACACTGGATGTCACCCGAACTCAGGGGCATCCAGAATCAACTGGATCAATCAATTCCTAGCCAGTGCGAGCATTCGGCAGAAAGTTTTTGTTGGCTATGCACTCTCCATTGGTTTGGCCATTTTGGGAACAACGACTGGATTAGGGATTGGCCAGCATTACCAAAAGTCAGCACTAGCTGAACTCACTCGTGCCCAAAAACAAGAACATCTGCTGAAGAATTTACAAATCGCGATTTTAGACCTACGTTCCTATCCCTACTTAGGTGCGCTTTCCGTGATGGCGAGCAATCCCTCGCCATCACGGGTCGCACCTCCTGTTGCTGTGCCCTTGGAAGACCTACAGCCGCTTCAAGAGAAAATTGACCAAGCTCAGCAACTGCTGTTGGAAGCGCAACGGTTTGTCAGAGAGTTTGATACCTGTTCTAAAACAAATACCAATCATTTACTGGATTTACTCAAGACCTACAGGATAATTATTGATTCCTACAACACTCTCATTCAATCCCTGTTGCCGGAAAGCGCACCTGATGATCAGCTTAAACTTGCCCAAAGGCAACTGTTGCCACAGAACAATCCTGAATTAACCACTGCCCTAGAACGCTTTTTTGAGCAGTCAGACCAGCTGATTAGAGCAGCTCAAGTCAAACAGCAGCAAGGGTTGAGCGCCCTTAACCGTGCTGATCAGTTGTGCTTTGGGATCATTGTCAGCAGTATGATCGCCTCAGTTGCGATCGCAATCCTATTAGCTATTCATACCAGTAATGCGATCGCACAGCGAATCAAAAGCCTGACTGAGATCACCGAACAGGTCAAACAGGAGTCTAACTTTACCCTGCAAGCACCAGTCACGACCCGAGATGAAGTGGGTGTGTTAGCCACTTCTCTCAATCAGCTGATTCACGGTATGGCTGACTACACCCAGGAACTCCAGCAAACGGAAATCCAGCTGATTCAAAACGAAAAAATGTCCAGTTTGGGTACTATGGTTGCTGGTATTGCCCATGAAATGAACAATCCGATTAACTTTATCTACGGCAATCTGTTCTTTGCCAGCGATTATATTGAGGATTTACTCTCTCTGGTGGAACTCTATCAGCAGTATTATCCCAACCCTGACCCAGAGATTAAAAATCGGCTCGAAGAGATTGATCTGGAATTTTTGGCCCAAGACTTGCCTAAAATCATCGCTTCCATGAAAGGCGGAGCTGAGCGCATTCGTGAAATTGTGCTTTCGATGAGGAATTTTTCCCGATTGGATGAAGCCGAGATCAAACCGGTTAACATCCATGAAGGAATTGACAATACCCTCGTTCTGCTCAGCAACCGCCTCAAGCCAGGGATTGAGGTGATCAAGCAGTATGGGGATTTACCTGTGGTGGATTGCTACCCAGCTCAACTGAATCAGGTATTTTTGAGTATCTTGGAAAATGCCCTTGATGCCATAGAACAGGATGCTACAGAACACAAGGCTATAGAACACAAGAGTGTCGAATCTTGCCCATCCCCAGTCTTCACCATTCGGATTCAAACGGAGCTAGTTGATCAAAACTGGGTAGTTATCCGAATCGCTGACAATGGCCCTGGGATTGCCGCAGCCATTAAAGACCGGATATTTGACCCATTTTTCACTACCAAAGACCCAGGCCAGGGAACTGGCTTGGGACTCGCCATTACCTACCAAATTATTACCCAGCATCGAGGAAAAATTGAGGTGGCTTCAGAACCAGGTCAGGGAGCCGAGTTTGTCATTAGTTTGCCAAGATAAAATCTGAAAACCTCAGGTGCGATTGACCCATTAAGAATTAAATTCGCCACAGGTCGCACCTTCTGCGACAAGGGTTAAGTAAAGGTAAGCTATCAGCTATCAGCCGTCAGCAGTCAGCTAATCAACGGTCGTAAACAAGCATCGGGGGTGCTGGTGGCACAGGCTAGAAGCCTGTGGCGTAGCGCATTAGCTGATAGCTGATAGCTGACCGCTGAATGCTTACAAGTAAAGAATTCCTATTACTTATAGGGTTTCGTGCGCAGTTGAGCCTAAGTCCTGACAGCGTACCATCAACAGTCAACTATATAAGTAATATTTTGTATCAAGGACTACAAACACCTGGTCAGAGGTTTGTTACTTTCATCCATTAGACTGATGACAGGTGTGAGTGAGAACAATGAATAAACAATTACGCGCGATGTTACTGATGAGTCCATTGATGTTGGTATCCCAATGGGCAGCATCCAAGGTCGCGATCGCACAAGAGGTTTCACCAAACCTTGACCCAGTAAACCTGGGGCAAATGCCTGCACAATCAAAGCAGGTGTCAGTTGATAAACTGATCAAACAGAGTAAACAAGAGTCAGCTTCCATGGGTCAAGTCACCAGTGTTTCCCAACTGCGTGATGTATCTCCTGGAGACTGGGCTTATGAAGCGCTACGGAGTTTGGTAGAGCGCTACGGTTGTATTGCAGGATATCCCAATCGCACCTTTCGCGGGAATCGCGCAACAACCCGGTATGAATTTGCCGCTGGTTTAAATGCTTGCTTGAACCAGATTGAGCGTTTAATTGCTGCGTCTACCGCCGATTTTATCACTCGTGAGGACTTAGAAACCCTGCAACGGCTGATTCAGGAGTTTGAATCAGAATTGGCTACTCTCGGTGCACGAGTGGATAACTTAGAAGGACGGGTGGCATTTTTAGAAGACCATCAGTTTTCTACCACCACCAAGCTAGAAGGGGAAGTGGTCTTCTCTATTGCCAACGCCTTTGGTGAAGACAGTGACAACCAAGTCGTGTTCCAAGACCGGGTACGTTTAGCGTTTGTCTCCAGCTTCACCGGTAAAGATGCCCTCTACACCCGTCTGGATGCCGGTAATGCAGCTACCTTTGATGGCACAGACCAAGGTGCCTTTACTTACAGCTTTGACAGCGGCAACGACCTGGGTATTGGTTGGCTAGCCTACTACTTCCCGATTGGGGATAATATTGATGTCTATCTGCCAGCTGCCTTTCCCCTTTGGCAAGATTTTGTCCCCACCATCAGCCCCTACCTGGATGACTTCACTGGCGCTAGCGGTGTTCTTTCCAGCTATGCTGAATCGAGCCCCATCTATAAAATTGGTTTAGGCGCAGGTGGTGGACTAGGCATCAACTTTAGCCTCGCCGATGCCGTAGTATTGAGTGCAGGTTACTTTGGTGGCAATTCCTTTGACCCCTCTGAAGGTCAGGGTTTATTCAACGGTGAGTTTTCTGCCTTAGGTCAGCTGACATTTTCCCCTAGCGACAGCTTTCAGTTAGCCTTCACTTACGTTCGTGCCTACTTCAATGACTTTGATGATGGCAACGCTATCTTTGATACGGGTGTTGGAACTGAAAACGCCAGGGCACCCTTTGGTGATGGAGGAGATGTCACAGCAAACACTAACTCCTACGGCGTAGAAGCCTCTTTTCAATTCTCTCCCAATTTAGTAATTAATGCCTATGGCGGCTACACCGATGCTGAACAAGCTTCTGGTGGCAACGGTGATGCTGAGATTTGGTACTACGGTCTAGGACTGGCATTACCAGACTTTGGCAAAGAAGGTAACTTACTTGGTATAGTTGCCGGTTCTGAGCCTTATGTTGGTGGTGATGATGATACCGCCATTCATGTTGAAGGCTTCTACAAGTATCAGGTAAATGATAATATCTCGATTACTCCCGGATTAATCTGGATTGCTGCTCCCTTTGGAGACAGTGATAACGAGGATGTCGTGATTGGTGCTCTTAGAACTACTTTCAAATTCTAAGACCTGATCCCAAGTCCGGTTAATCACTTATAATACTGTAGAACCCATGGCTTTTCATGACTTGAAAATTGAAAATTGAAAATTGTTAACTTTCAAGTCACGAAAAGCCAAAAATTATAAGAAGTTAACCGGGCTCGGTATTAGCAAATTATTAGTAATATCATGTCCGCTTGAATACTTATACTAGGGGCGAAAGCAAGGCATTTGGCATTTGGCACCCACCCCTAACCCCTCCCAGGAGGGGAATGGCAGAAGTAAAGGAGTAAGGTTTCAAGGGATAAAGTTTTTTATAACTAATTATCCGAACCTGATATAAGCATATGCTAATAGCTAATAACTGAGAGCTGATAGCTGATAGCTGATAGCTTACAATTATTGAGACGTCTTAAGATTTTTTTCAGTTTGTTTAAACTTGTTTAAGCCGCTTCAGCTAGCTAAAGATTGTCGCTATCGCGTGGATGAAATCGATTACTACTCCAGTCCCTCAGATATGTGGATAGCATTGCCAGTAATGATTTAGAAATTGCTGTCAATGCTTGATCTTATCGAATTATTTATTGTTAATTTGCTTGAATTATTGTAACTAATAAGGTAGTGAGCGCTCACTGTCTCAGGAATTGCGATCAGAAATTGCGATCGCTTCTTTGTCCTCTATGCATAATCTTGGTCATTTGTCAATCAATACCGGGTATTAAGCTTTTTTAAGATTTTTGTTCTTGCTGTTTAAGCTGGTTACCCTTGGTTCTACTATAAATTAATAACTTAAATCCAGATCGACCTTTCCCCCTCATCCCCACTAAGCCGACTTGGCTAGTGTAGTCATACCTGATTATGGTTAGGGGGAAAGGGTAAGTTTGTAGCAACATGATCACAATAAAAAAACCGAGCCAGCAATTAATGTTGGTTCAACTTAACAAAAATAAACAAATTAATTATATCAATTCTGAAATAACTTCCCAATCTAAAAGTTGGAAACAGCTTAGGTGGTTAGATAATAACCTAACCCAGACTAACCTGGTCTGGCGGTTGTGGGTTATTTTGATGATAGTAGTTACTCATCATTTAAGCAATCCTAGACAATTCCAATCCTAAGGCTGAACAACTTTTCGGAAGCTTCTAGCTTAGACCATTGATTGATTAGAAAAAAATTTTAATTTTAGTCCTGGTGAGTTGTTAGCTTTCCAGGATTGGCTGGTAACTCAATAACTATAGCTCCAGTCAATTTGTTCGTTAACCGGTGCTCATTCTCTAACCAACATAATTTTAACGTGAACTATACAGCAATTTAGTGGGACAATGATGGCTATATATCAAGACCGGGAAGCCTTTATCCCTTACCGTCGAACCGATTTGATCGAACTTTGTCTTGAAGATGGAAAACTTGACCCTACCAACTCCCAGAAGTTTCGGGATTTTTGCGAAATTCTGTCAGCCTATTATCATTTTAACTTCCATGAAACCCTGGAGAATTTAAAGGATAACTTTGCTCCCTTTAATCCTGATGCTGACACCAAGTCGATCAAGGAACTGACTCCAGATCAGAAGAGTGAGAGGGAAACTAAATTGATATCGACCTTGACAACTCTCCTGAAAAGTGCAAATTACTTTTCCTTACCTAAAAATATCCTGGAACAGGCTGTGTCAGAACACTCATTGATTGAACTAAAGACTGAGATAGATTTTGATGACTTTGAGGAACTAGTTTGCTATGGTAGAGGAGACAAATCTAAAATTTATTTTTTGAACAAACTTTTAAAACCAACTGAACAAAACATTGAAATCTATGAACGAGTAGTTTTATTGATTAAATTCAAAGATAAATCTTATTTTGAATCAAAAAAATCTAAAAAACTGGAAAATCTAAACTTTATTCCTGGTAAAATGTATGTTTATCTCTATGGCAATATTCCCAAATTTGATCTAGAATTCTTATTTCCAAATGTTAAAATAGGAATGACCTGGAAAGACCGCCTATTATTTGGTTTACCTGCCATTGGAGCTGCCATTCCTCTTCTGGTCAAAGTTCTACCCCAACTTATCTTTATCCTGGGAATAATTTTGTTCGCTATGGGAGTGGAAAGCTTCAGAATTGACCAAGAAAAATCCCATGATATTATGGCTGTACTGCTCACTACTTTATCTGTGGTGATCGCCTTCGGCGGATTTGCATTTAAACAGTACACAAGTTATCAAAATAAGCAGATTAAATTTCAAAAAAGTGTTACCGAGACCCTTTTCTTCAAAAATTTGGCCATTAATGCTGGTGTGTTTAAGTCTTTGATTGATGACGCTGAAGAAGAAGAATGTAAGGAGATTATTCTAGTTTATTATCATTTATTAACTAGTAAAAAGCTACTTAACCCTAAAGAGTTGGATAACCACATTGAAGCATGGATGGATGATAAATTTGACACCAAAATTGACTTTGATATCAATAATTGCCTGCGTAACCTCGAAGAAATAGAGGGCAAAATTGTAAAGGATAACCTAGAACAAGGGAGTAGATGTCCAATCCCTCTGCTGACCTATGATCACCAAGGTCGTTGTCAAGTCTTACCCCTACAGGAGGCTAAAACCTTGATCGATTATGTTTGGGATAATGCATTTGGTTAACCATCTTTAGTCTCCTCTAAGATTCATGGTTCATAGTTCATAGCAACAGTACTAATCAAAACTAATGAACCATGGACAATTAACTATGGATAATTAACCAGCCCACAACCCCCAGAAAAATCGGTTTGGAACACCAACCGATGGTCTAGCTCAAGACATAGACAAGTTTCACGTCTGAGGGTGACAAATTGGCAGGCTGCTGAGTGTCTGGTTGTGTGAGGTTTGCAATTAGGTGAAGCAATAAAGTGAGCATGGCGGCTTGAATTAGTCTTTGGAACATGAGTGTTCTCCTGAATCCCGATGGGCTGGCAGTGATTTTTCTCTGTTGAATATCTACAGAATATCTACACATTCCCAATCTACGACTCCGGTAAAAAACTTGTCAGGTATAAAATTTAGGTAAAATTATGGAAAATTAAGGAATTAAGTCTTATCACTCTACTAGCTGTCTTTCCAATTCTTGCCGCAGACGGAAAAGAATAGTGTCCGACTCCACCCGGTCTAGAATTTCTTTAATGACGGTACTTGCTCCTAGTGGTCCGAAAGAGCAACCTTGTTCGAGATAAACCTGTGCCGCTTGACCAACAGCATACGCCCCATAACCGGCAATTCCAGCTTGGGTAATTGCTGCCCCAGCAAAGGCACCCAAGCCACTCGGACCGATAACCACTGATGCACTCTTACCTACACCAAAAAGCACACTGGTACCCAGTTCACCTAGCAGTAAGCCTCCAGAACTGATCAAAATCTTTTGCCATAGCTTACCTGCTTCATAGCTAGTCATAGGTAGACCATACAGCCGCGCTAGAGAACGAATCATCACCAAGTCAGTCAGAGTACCCCCTAACACATCTAAAATTCCAATCGGATTGAGGGCGACTGCTAGTGCTTTATACTTGGCAAACTGCCAGATTAAGTCTTCTGCTTCAGTTTTGTGTAACTCAATGGCTTTTTTTGCAATAGTATTCTGAGTATTGCGGGCTTGAAATAGAGCGTTGAGGGCTAAAAGTGATCGCCCTTCTCGGTTAAGTAGACTGAAAATTTTCTGTTTAAGCTGATCCACATTCGGAGGTGGAGTTTCCCATTCATAGGTCACTCTACCATCAGGCCACTCCACCCGTACTTCCATAGAAGCTGGTTCTGCTGCCACTAAGACAATCTCATCCGCTGACAACATCTTTTGTAAACGCCGATCCTTGGGGCTACCGGTACCGAGTTGTTGCAACTGTTGATAAATTGCCTCCCGGTCTTGTTCTGGATAGAGGTCAATTTTGTTAAATACCAAGATTAGAGGCTTTTGGCTTTGCCGCAGTTCACAAAGAGCTTGATATTCAGTGCGAGTGATATCACCAGCCACCACAAATAAAATTAAATCCGCTTGGGATACCACCTCCCGCGCCATCTGCGCCTTTACTTCTCCATGGATTTCGTCCAATCCTGGCGTATCAATCAACTCGAAGAGGACTTCACTTTCGGAGCTAGGTGTCCACCGTACCGACTTGGGCCATTGAGTGACACCGTGAATCGGACCAGTTTTAAGAATTTTTTGTCCCAGCAAAGCATTAATTACCGCTGACTTACCACGACTAACCAAACCAAAAGCGGCAATGCGAATCAATCCTTGGTCAAGTTTGTCTAGGCTAGATTGCAAAACCTCTAATTCAGTTTGCAGCAAGGCTTCCATTTCCACATCAGCAGGATTCCCCTGGGAACGATGAAAATTGGTGTACCAGGACAAGGCTTGCTGTAAACTGGCACGAGTGCGGTTGAAGAGAGTTTTCTGCTGGTTGTTGGTGCCATAGGATGTCTGATTACCACCAGCTGGTTTAGATTGGGAAGATCCAGGATAACTCAAGGTTAAATAGGGAAAGACCAGTTACAGTTACTATTTTTACCTAAGCCTTGATGAGAAAATACCCATTATCCGATAGCAATTACCTGATACCAAGTTGCAGTCAAAGAATAAACAAAAAGGAATTGGGAATTAGGAAATTTCCCCCAATTCCTCCTGACCCCATAGGTAAATTAAACGTCAACAACGCCACTTGCTATAAGCCTGTAGACTAATGTGGGATTGGCGCAGGCTGATTGATGGAGGTAAATATGAGTGATGTGAATAAATCTAAACAACAGCTGATTCAGGAAGTGAAAGCACTGCGCCGACAAGTGGATCAACTTAAAGCTACACGAATCGTCTTCAGTGCTCAACATCAGCTATTTAAAACCTATGCCACCATGATGCAAACCGCCTCTGGCTCCCTGATGCTTAGAGCTTTGTTACAAGATATACTCCACGTTGCTGGTCGGCTCACTAAGGCAGAGGAGAGTAGCCTGTTTTTACTCAATGCTGATGGTATGGTCACTGAGAGTCTTCTAGCTCGCGGTGCAACCCTCCCACGATATAAAAAGCAGATCATTGGTCAGGTTCTAGACCAAGGTTTAGCTGGTTGGGTTAGCCGCCATCGGGAAGTTGGGCTGATCACTGATACTATGGATGATGACCGCTGGCTTACCTTACCTGGTCAGCCCTATCAAGTACGCTCAGTATTAGCTGTTCCTATTCTCAGGGGCAAGAGGTTATTAGGCATTATCACCCTAATGCATTCCCAGGCGGAACACTTTGGTGCTAAATCTGCCCGTTTAATGGAAATGACTGCTGAGTCCATGGCTTTGATCTTAGAGAATGCTCAACTCCACAGTCAACAACAACACCTAGGGCAACAGTCTCCTCAGAACTATCAAGTTTTCTCCCCACCCAATCAGCTCACTGAGAGTTCAGATAATTTCTCTTCCCTGGGAATTTACATAATTTATAGTAAAGGCGATTTTCTATATGTTAATCCCAAAATGGCGGAAATTTTTGGCTATTCCTTTGGTGAACTTATTTCTCTGCAATCCTTACTACACGTGGTGGCAGAAGACAAGCGTAAATTTGTGGATGATCGAATAACTAATTGTCTTCAGGGTCAGGGTAAAAATCTCTACTTTACCTTTCCTGGTCAGTGTAAAGATGGCAGCAGGATTAACCTAGAAATTTATGGTTCCCGAACTAAATTATACGGTAAGTTAGTAATCATTGGAGCTTTGCGAAAACTTAATCATTTAAGGGGTTAAGTTCTATGATGTTTGCTCGATTATGTTTGCTCGATGGTGTTTCCTCTAGCAATACTATTGCCCTGAGATATAGTCATCGGCAGGTTTAAAAAAATAAGTTTTATAAAAATTATGGATAGTGTCTCTAATTTTTTGATAGTTTAGAGCTGATTCGCTTAATATTTCTGGAACGGCTAGCAATGGTAGCTTTCCCTTTACCGATTTGTACAAATACTTTACCAGAGAAAAGATTACTGAGAGCTGGGCGTTGGTAAACTACAAAATCATCTAGCTTTGATGTTTCCTCAAACCCCATCTCGGTCAGAGCATCATTGAGAGCAGCAGTAAAAACTTTCTTACTCCTGAATTCTAGGGATACTGTAACGGTTCGATTGAAGTAGGTACCTAATAAACCACCGATTAAGCCAAAAATTATACCAACACTATAGGGCATCCCTGTCACCAGACTTAGCCTCAAAACTTGCGAGGAAAAGACAGTGGTAATTAGGGTTGTACAGGTGAAGTAGTACAAGAATGTTATTAATAAACCAGGACCGAGCTGCATAGAAATTTTATTTGATGTTATAACTATACATTTGCCATTAGTTTAAGACATTTTGAATCTGTTTTAACTGTTTTTTCCTCTAGCGATCGCGTAGCGTGGCCTACGGCCAATCGCTTTTAGCGGAAGCGTTCGCAAAGCGTGGCCCAAAGGCCTCAGCTTCATCGCGCTCTGCTGACCATCTCCATCTTCCCAGAGAGGTAAATTTCGGTCTCTATCCAGAGATGGATGTTGAAATTGCTGGGGTAGTGGAGAGAGTAACATACCTTCGTCTAGCTGATCAACTGCTTCACAGGGATTGATCACGTTAGCGATCGCTTTTAGCGGAAGCTTTGCTTGATCGCGTGTAAAAGGGAAATCCACCAGGGAGGTACTGCCCCTCCTACCACTGCGTTATCAGCACAGTGCCTCGCTTTTCGGCTTCTGGTGGCTAGAGGAAGATGGAGGAATCGAACCCCTACAACATCGCTGCCGTACCACGGTTATGAAGCTTCCACCACCTGAACGAGGTGGTGGTGTCCTATGCTAACCTGGAACTACGAAGCGTCCACAGG
>NZ_JAAHHE010000146.1:0-15904 GCF_010692525.1 Moorena sp. SIO3B2 | reverse complement strand
TAACTCGCTTCGGGTTAGATCGTGGGACTCGCGAAGCATTGTCCTCCCTGATCGGCTATGTTCTAACTGTCTTAGGATTTTTGATTGTTCTGCAAACGGCTGGGATTAACCTCAGTTCCCTGACTGTCTTTGCAGGGGCAATGGGTATTGGTTTAGGCTTCGGACTTCAGAATTTAACCGCCAACTTTATCAGTGGTCTGGCAATTCTGTTTGAAAAACCAATTAAGGTGGGAGACTATGTCAAAGTTGATGACCTGTCAGGAACTGTAGAAAAAATCTCGATTCGTTCCACCACTATCCGCACCAATGATGGGGTGTTTGTTATTGTTCCAAATACTAGTTTCCTGGAAAACAATGTGGTTAACTGGAGTTATCAAGATCCCAGAGCTCGGATCAGAATTCCTGTTGACGTTCCCGATGAAAGCGATCCAGTCATCGTGACAGAGGTACTGTTAGAAGCGGCTCGCAAAGAACCAGAAGTTTTACCATCTCCTGCTCCTGAAGTATATTTTAAAGGGTTTGGAGACGGCATGGATTTTGAACTCTTAGTATGGATCGACAATCCACCCAATATGGAATCAATTCAGAGTAGTTTGTATTATCTGATTGAGGAGGAACTTCGCGAACAGGGAATCGAGCACGCCGAGCCTCAGAGAGACCTGTATATCCGAAATCTGAAGGACTTAGAATTTCTGCTACAAAAACCTCAACAAACTGCCGCTGCTAACGGCTCATTATCTCATGAAGAACCCCTCTCTCAAAACGCTGTAGCCACTGCTAGAAAAAATAAAGTAAAAACTAACTCTAGAGGAAAATTGACCCTACGGGATCTCTTGCGCAAGGTGAGTTTCTTTGAAAAGTGTAGCGATAGCGAGCTGCGACATATAATTCAGCAAGGATATCGTCAAATGCTCAAAGCAGGGGATATAATCTGTGAAGAAAACGACCCAGGGGATTCATTTTATATTATTCTATCTGGCTTAGTTGAAGTTTTTGTGGAATCAATTGGAAAACGGGTTGCTACCCGCAAGCCAGGGGAATTTATTGGAGAGATGTCTTTGCTTATGGGTACCCCCCGTACGGCTACCCTTCGCGCCCTAGAAGACACGATTCTGTTTGTGGTAGACCGGGAAAATTTAAAGAGTCTTTTAGCAAAGCACAAAGATTTAGCTGACCAAATTTCCGAAGAATTATTCACACGTAAGGAGACCCTAGAGCAATTAGGAATAAAGGTAGGTGGAACAGAGGAAAAACAGACTGGTACCAATCAGATTCGCCAACGCCTTCAATCGCTCTTTGGGATTTGACAGGGTTGTTGGAATTGATTTTACAGCTGGGTTTCCAAGTTTGGGTGCATCTAGCTTTTGCAGAAAAAATTATATAGCGCTTTTTATCCTCATGAGGTACACATATTTTTTTACCTCTTCCCTGTTCCCTGTTCCCTGTTCCCTGTTCCCTCTTCCGAAGTCCCTGCTCCGAACGCGCCCCGCGTGGCCTACGGCCTCAGTCCCTGCTCCCTAAAACCAAAAAAATTGTACCTTACTAGATTAAAAACCGCTATAACACCCTTGAGGTAAGCATTAACAAAGTCGAAGTTTTCCTTGGGGTTCATGGTTTCTGAAAGGGTAGTGAAAGAGCGAATATCTGAGAACATGATCGCCATTTCTTTACTGACGTGATTCCCCAGCTCTACATCAAGAATAGTTTCTTTTTTAAGAAAGTTAAGATATTCAAAGGGAACAAATCGGCTATAGGACGTATTGGTTTTTTCTAATTGCTGGTGAGCTTCTCGCAAGAGTTTATGTTGTTTTTATAATTCCCGATAGGACTGTTTAGGTTGGTGGTGAAATTTTCATTCAAACTCCGACCCTCAGTCTGGATAATGGGGCAGTGATCACTGCTAAAAGTCAGAGTGATGCTTCAGCTGGTGAAATTAGCTTAGATGTGGACACCCTAGCATTAACCAATGGTGCTCAGATTTTTACCTCTAGCTTCAAGGGTGGTGATGCCGGTAGTATAGCAGAAGTCAAAAGTCAGAAGTCAGAAGTCAGAAGTCAAACTCTTGCGCTTACAAAGGGTGTGAGACTAATGTCGATGTCCTAACTGCCCTGGCGACTGCTATATTACTATCAATGCTTCTGAAAACATCACTCTCTCTGGTATTGACCCTACCTACAACAAGCGATTAGCGAGAGTTGGACGAAACAGGATTGACCCAGATGGGCCAGCTAGTGCGATCGCATCTCAGGCAACCCAAACAGGCAAAGCGGGTTCCCTTAACCTGAATACCAAGACATTTAGCGCTAGCGATCGCGCATTGGTAACGGTCAGCAGTACAGGTACCGGTGTTGCTGGAACTTTGGACATCTCTGCTGATACCATCCAACTCGACAATGGTTTCCTCAATGCTAAAACCTCTGCTGGAGACCAAGGGAATATTACCCTCTCTAATGCGAAACTCATTGTATTACGGAACAACAGTGAGATAACGACTAATGCCAGGGATACTGCTACTGGTGGCAATATTACTATTACTACTGACTTTTTACTGACATCAAAGGGTAGTAAAATCAGTGCCAATGCCATTTTAGGCCGTGGGGGAAATATCACGATTTCGGCCATTGGAATTTTTAGCGATCGCAGTAGTAAGATTACCGCTTCCTCCCAACTTGGTATTGATGGCAGTGTTACTCTAAATACTCCAGAAGTAAACCCCGCCCAAGCCTTAGACAAGCTACCTGTAGATGTAGTGGATACCAGCAATCAAATCATCACCGATTGTGCAGCAAACAGCGGGAATAGTTTTTTAGTTACCGGAAAAGGAGGAATCCCCGCTAACCCAGCTGGGGTGTTGCGGGGTCAAGTGGTGGTACCGGATTTGCGGCTGATGGTTGATCAAAGCAGTACACAATTAAGCAATAGGAGAAGAAGCCGGAGTTGGAGGAGAAGGAAATTAGGGTATAACAGCCCAGATCAGGCACAACCAATGACTAAAAAGAAATCACCTATCATTGAAGCCCAAGGATGGATAATTAATCACAAGGGTATTGTGGAGTTGGTTCCTTATCCTGCCCAAGGTAACTATAGTAGTTGGAATAGTAGTTGGAATTATCCATGTTTTAGGAAGTAGGGAGTAGGGAGTCGGGAGTAGGGAGTCGGGAGTCGGGAGTCGGGAGTCGGGAGTCGGGAGTCGGGAGTCGGGAGTCGGGAGTCGGGTGAAGAGTGTGGCAAGTGTGGAGAGGGTAACTTCAGTGTACAAAAACTAACTATAGCGAGCTTTTATCATAGCTATGAGGTACACATAATTTTTTACCTATTGCCTATTGCCTATTGCCTATTGCCTCTCCTCACCAAAACTTTTTCAGCAAGCCCTAACTAGAGAGAAATGCTTCCACCTCAGCTAATGTAGGTTGAGCTGCGATCGCACCAGGCTTGAGAGTGGTCAGTGCGCCTACTGCACTGGCATAGGTAACCACATCTTTGGCAACGGTTGGATCACTCAGACTAGACCGGTCACGGTGGCAAAGTTGATAAATAATGCCACCAGTAAAGCCATCTCCGGCACCGGTTGTATCCTGCACTGCTACAGAAAATGCTGGTAACTTCCCTTCGTTTCCTCCCAGATAGTAGGCGCAGCCTCGTTCCCCGGCTGTGACTAATACCCCTTTGACCTTATCCAGCCGTTGTGCGATCGCTTTTGGATCAGCAGTGCCAAACAAAAACTCTCCCTCCTCATCAGTCAGTTTCAGGAAGTCTGCTTGCTGGATCATGTCTTGAATAATTTCAATGGCTGTGTTGGCATCATTCCAAAAGACCGGTCGCCAGTTCACATCTATAAATATAGAGACCTGGTGTTGTTGTGCTAACTTAACTGCTTGGTTAATTGCTGCCTTACTGTCGGGATAGGCTAATTCCAGAGTCCCCAATACCAAAAACTTAGCTTCCTTAAATAGTTCAGTAGGCAAGTGATCGGCTTGAAGTCGTGTATCAGCGAATTCTGTGGTATCGATATCACCAAATCCAGCAAAACTGCGATCGCCTGACGCATCTCGCACCACATAGACGATCCGTGTGGGAGCTGTACCATGACGCTGTACTCCCGTACCATCGACACCAATGTCCTTTAACAACTCTACCAGTATGTCTCCTGGCTGATCTTGACCAATACAACCGATAAATGCAGTGGGTATACCCAGCTTTACTAAAGCACAAGCAGTATTCGCTGGTGCGCCACCGGGATAGTCTGTCCAAGACTCCACCTTTTCTAGGGGTTTTCCTGGCTGATTAGACAAACGGTCAAATAGCATTTCACCAGCACAGATCACCTGGGGACTTGTCATGAGGCTATTCCTTACCTACCAAACGTAATTGAACGGTGATTCGGGCAGTCTCGCCCATCTTCTCACAAGGAAGTGGCGCGCAAGTATTTCACCCAAACTGACATCAAATTATACTGTAGCTTTATTATTATCTCCCGACTAATTAACATAACCTGAGTTCGGACCCGTGCAAATTGGGCTAAAGTCCAGTCGATCTATGGACTGGGCTTCTTAGGTTGATGGCAATAAGCGATTAATCTACACAGAACATTAACGCAAAAATTAACAGGACTTCGATGTCTAGAATGTTCTATCTTAGAAATATTCTTCAGTTGGTCGTTAATTATTTCAATGATTGAGCGTTTACGTGACAAAAGCAAGTCAATAAGGCGCATCAACAGGTGCGACCTGTGGCGAATTTAATTCGACGAAGAAGAGCGTACCTAAAAAATTTTGCCAATTAAAGGCATAATTCCCGATAAAACGTAATTCCCAAAATGGGACTTAAACAGATATCAAGCCCAAATAAAGCCCAAAGCAGCTTTGTAACAGAAGAATAGGTTCCGATTTTGAGTAAGCCACTCCACAAAACGGAAAGACATCGCTGTCCGAAACGCCTCTAATGCCTCAGGAAAGGTTTTTAAAGGTTTGTTAGCCCAACGTCTTCTTAAGCCTCCAGTTAAGGTGTGCGATAAAATAAATGTATAGACACAAAACACAAGCATGAAATGTCTCAGCAAGCTGCGAGCATCTCTGACTTGATATTCTTTAAGCCCTAACCATCCTTTGGCTTCTCGATAGAAAACTTCCACCCAATTCCTTTGAGCATAGTGACCACGACAGGGTATGTGGGGAATCCAACGGGTCAAATTAACTTCCGAGGAAGTTACCGTAAGAATAGTGGAGCCTTATTTAATAAGTTTTAACCCTTTTTCTCATAGCCAGTCCCCTATAAAGGCTCCACTATTCTAAGGTTTCGTCTCCTATCTGGAGTAGACCAACCACCATCCATAAACAGGTGGTCAGATGACTCAGATGCGCCCAGTCAGAGGGTTGACCAATCTTTGTCTTCAAGGCATTGTAGAGGCGGGAGTTTATTTTCACAGCATTTTTGGGATGTGAGTGGTTTCTCTCCTGAGAATGCACCGCGACCCCAACCAGATGTCAATGCCCATTGGCCCCTCCCTGGTAAGGGGGTCGTGAAATCGCGCTCAACTTTTGTCAGTCAACCAGGCTTGCATGTCTCCCCAGGTACCTCATAATTATGCAAACAGTCGTAAGTTTGTAAAGATTTGATGATGATTTCGAACTCCCTATATTTATATTCCGGTTTTTGATAAGTTTGAAATACTGACAAAGAAATAGTCAGTACAAAACTATAAAGCCTACTCGTGAACGGTGGGAAAGTATGCGCCTGCCAGATTTAAATCTGCCTGAAAAGGCGAACGGGTCTAGGGCTGGAATCTGAACCAGAAGCCGAAGTGCTTCTGAAATGATAGCGATGCCAAAATGTCTGGCGTTACTGAATCAGGGTATAAATTTAGATTTTGAGACTTTGCAGCGCAAGGTCTATACAAGGCTTTTGCTTATTCAACTAATCAATTTTATACTTCAAATCAGCAACGTCAAATGTTTCCAATAATCTCCCTGTTTCTAGCTAGGAGAGGTCAATAAAGTATTCACCAATACCCTAAAAATCAAGTTATTTAATCTTACTTAATATGAATAGAAACATTTTCAACAATCATGCATCAACAACTGGAGCAAACAGAACACTAAAGAACTTTCCCCTAAAACTACTAACTTTGTGTTTTGCTTTTATTTCTGGTACAACAACAGCAGAAGCTGTTACACTCAATTTGGTTGCTAGTGGTCTTGATAATCCACGAGATCTTACCGTAGGGCCAGATGGGGCTCTATATGTTACAGAGGCTGGTACGGGAGGAGATGGTGCATGTGTTCCATCACCAAGTGTGCAAGGTGCTGAAATCTGTTATGGTCCAACAGGTGCAGTTACCAAGATTGAGAATGGAATACAACAACGGGTTATTACTGGACTCCCATCCTTAGCACTTCCTGATGGAGTTGAAGCTACTGGTCCCCAGGATATCGCATTTGATCTGGATGGCAATGCTTATGTAATCAATGGTTTTGCTGGTGATCCTACCTTACGGGATACAGTAGTCAATATTCTTGACTTTGGACACTTACTTACTCTTGACTTTGACACAAATTCATGGACTAGAACGGCAGATTTGGCTAAGTATGAAGAGGAAAATAATCCAGATCAAGGTGATTTAGTAAGTAACCCTTTTTCTTTTGTTATTGACAATGGAAATGCTTTAATCATCGACTCCGGGGCAAACGATATACTTAGCGTAGGACTTGATGGTAGTAATTTGACCACAAATACTGTATTTGAAAGTCGCCCTTTTGAAAATCCAATTTTTCCTTTTCCTGATGGACCACCTGAGATTTCATTGCAATCAGTTCCTACAGGAATTGCAATTAGTCCAGATGGAACCATATATGTGGTTGACTTCACGGGATTTCCTTATCCAGAAGGTGAGGCTCGTATTTATACACTTGGACTAGATAACGAACCAATATTTTTTGCTGATGGCTTTACGAATCTGATTGATATAGCTTTTGATTCTCAAAATAATCTATATGTTTTAGAATATTCTACTGAATCAGCCTGGAAAAATCCACCAGCACCAGGTTCTATCATCAAAATAACTCCTGATGGAAAGCGTACAACTATTGCTAGTGAGGGACTTCTTTTCCCTACTGCCATAACGATAGATTCTGAAGATAATCTCTATGTCTCCAATAAAGGTTTTTTGCCATCGGAAGGAGAAGTTCTTCGGATTGATAACGTACAACAGTCTGTTCCAGAACCTTCTACTACCTTGGCTACAGTATTAGTTTTAGCTTCTTTAACTATGATGAAAAAAACACATAGTAACAAATCTAAAAACTAATTTGGGTCAAGGGAAAACAGCGTTCGCACTTCGTGACAGCTTCTCTAGCATTAAGCCTAATTCCAGAAGACTTTGCCGAAATATCAATCTCGGCAAAGTAACTATTTGTATTTTTCTCAATAAAGAGTTTAAAAAGGTTGAAGTTTACAAAATTTACAAGGTCGCACTCCGTTGCACAAAGCTTCGATCTACGTCTTGTCGTGAGCTAGGAACGAGGAAGATAGCTCATACCACGAGCAAAGGTTTCTTTATTACCAGCCTGAGCTTCAAGCAAGCGCTTAATATTAATGCTTTCAGCTTCATAATCTTCAATCTGAAGTTTACCATGTGTTGGAACTTCGCCAACTTTCCAAAATGTAATTCTGTGCTGAATAAAACCGCTAGCTGATGGATCACCGAAAGCATATGAGCAAGGAATAAGAAGAGTAGGACAGCGCTGTATAAATTCAAAATCGGGATAGAAAAAGTCTTGTTCAAGAAGATAGTAATTGTTGAGATCATGTACCTGAATAGTTACCTGAACTGTCTGACCATATTCATCGATAAATTGTCCAGACTGAGAAGTCATCTCATTACTAGGATTTAGAAGATGTGCCCATTCTCCTATATTTTTAACATCTGTTAAATATTCCACACCTAATTCAATAGGAGCATCAATGTAAATTGTGTCCGTATCAAGAGTATAGCGTCCTTTCACAGATGAGGTATGACCTGCATTTCGTTCCAAATTCCCTTTGAGAGAACGACACTCGGAAGTGTGAACAAGTCCAATAGCTTGCTTCATCATCCCAGTACGTCGATTTGGATCGACAAAGCTAACCCAGTGAAAGTAGACTCCTTCCTCATCAGAGTTAGGTTCTAAATAGCTTGGGGGAAACAAAAGAACAGGATAAACTTGAAAATAGTTTTCGTATTCAATACCACAGTGCCACTCGATCCCACGGAAAAGGGGAGTGTTAATCTTCCTCAAATGATAGTAGAGCTTATTTTGGTAACAAGATGCTGTTCCCAACCAAGTATTCTCATCTATCTTCTCTAACATACGGCTAAAGAGAGTCCATTCATTCAAATTTTCCAAGCGACAAAGATACTCAAAAGCCGTATCCAATGATGTCGCAATATAAGTAGATATGGGAAAGGTGTTTTTTTCCATAATTAAACTCCTAATTAAAACTTAAAACCTTGAACACCCTGCGAATTTAAACTTTGATTACGAGAACCAGAAGGTGCCAAGCAAGTTGGATCAATAACGACATCAACAACGAAAGGAAGAGAAGAACTCATTGCTTTCTCCAATGCTACTTTAATATTGGCTTCTTGTTCAACACGAATGCTGTCAGCTCCCATAGAACGAGCCATTAAAGCAAAGTCTGTAGGGGGTATTTCTACATCCATGTCCATTATTCCTAGGAACTTTGCTCCTTGGTCAACCATATTGTAGCGTCCGTCATTGAGTACAATCCAAACCGCTGGAATATTGTAACGAACGGCTGTACTAACTTCATTGTTCATCAACATTGCACCATCCCCAACAATAGCAACGGATTTATTTTGTAATGCCAATGCTGCTCCCAAAACTCCTGTAGTCCCATGACCCATTGAGCCAAATCCGGTGCTAACTCGATAACGACCCGGTTGGGAAAAGCGTAAAATATGGGTTCCCCAAGCAAAGGAATTACCAGCTTCGGTCATTACTATTGCTTGACTTCCTTCCACAATTACCTGCTGAATTATTTCCATGAGAACCTCAGGTCGCACGGGACTGTTGACATTTGGTTCAAGGATATTCTGTTTAGGATTAGGTAGGGTAATTGTTTTTTCTTTATTTGAATGTTGGGGAATGTACTTCAACAGAGTCTTGACAAATGTCCTGATGTCAGACTGTATTGCTAATGTTTCCACATCAGGATAAGCAGTTCCTGGCACATCAGGGTTGATATCAACATGTATAAATCCTTTTGAGGGTATTAACATTGGATTCCAGAACGAGGTAAACTCACCTAACCGCGTTCCTAAAACAAGTGTTCGCAAAGGACATTGTTGTTTCAGATAATCAAAAACAGAATCATGCCCACCAAAGCCAGTGACACCAACAAATTGAGAATGATTTTCTGGAAATATGCCTTTACCACGAGGAGAAGACATGACGGCTGCTCCTGTTCGTTCGGCAAGTATACGAATAGCCTCGGCAGCATGGCGAGATCCATAGCCAATCCAAATAGCAAATGATCCTTCCAATAGCAATTGGGCACATTTATCAATGGTTTCGTTACTAACAGTCACCGGGGGCTGATTAAGATTTTTTAAAGATGGAAGATTTGGAATTTCTATTGAAGTAGTCTGGATAGTTGTAGGAATACTGATATGGGCAACAAAGCCTCCTCGATGGGTTAGACCTAGCGCAAGTCGTCGAGAAACTTCTAGAAGTTCAGACGGGGTTTCAAGGGTCGCTGCAAAATCAAAAAGTTTTCCTGATGTGAATAGATCTGATTGAGGAAAGGTATAAGCACTCGTTTCTTGAAAAGCCCACCTGCCTCGCTGTGATGACGATGTGGAAGGTGATACCAGGATTACTTTAGCCCCTTCCCATCGCGCAGCCATGATTCCAGTTAGTGCATTAGTTATACCAGGCCCTGTGGTCGTAAAAACGACAACGGGATTATTACTAGCTAAATAGGACTCAATAGCAGCAAAGACAGCACCACTTTCATGACGAAAGTTTAGCAGCTTAATAGAACTATACTGTAGTGATGCCCAAAACGCGCCTATTGCTCCCCCCGCAATGCCAAATGCATAGCGAACACCTAAATTTTCTAACATTTTGACCACTGCTTGAGCTACTAAGCACGACGAAGAGGGAATACTTTCTTTCATAGCACAAATTCCTTGGACGACAGATTTTTGCGTATCACTTGGTTATTTTTATGACTTCTCACGGTTTTTTTTCTTCAGCGCAATCGCGCTGAATTTATGAATCCCCCAAACCAGATTCTTTCCTCAGTCATATCCTGAAATCAAGATTATTTAGAATTGATGCATCAATTTTTTATTTTTTGTTAGAGTATCTGTTAAAATTTCTTTCGGTTGATTTTTTAGCTTTAAAAATCTTTTCATCAGCTATAGACTTTGCTATTTCTAATGTGGTCTTTTGTTCAGCTTTAGCCCGGGTAAAAATCTCCATCAAAGTTGTGTAAATCTGATGAATTTTATAAAAAGCTTTTTGTTCGTCATAACCAATTCTTTCATAATATACATCAATTAATCCCCCGGCATTAATGACATAATCAGGACAATAAAGAATTCCTTTAGACTCCAGAAGTTTACTATCTGTTTGATAATTTTCTAGCTGATTGTTAGCTGAACCTGCAATAATGGATGCTTTCAGTCGATGAATTACTGAACTATTTAAAATTCCTCCTAAAGCACAGGGAGAAAAAATATCAACATCAATATCAAAAATTTCACTCGGAGAAACGATGGTTGCTCCATATTTATATTTCATTTCCTCTGCTCTCTCTATTTTATTATCACTAACAAAGAGTTCAACTCTTTCTTTGTTTAAGTATTCACATAAAATTTTTCCGACATTGCCCACTCCCTGTACCGCGACTTTTAGACCTTTCATCTTTCTCCCAGGCCATAAAAAATCCACCGAGGCTTTCATTCCTTCGAGAACTCCTATTGCTGTTGCCTGAGTAGGATTAGCTTGTGAAACTCCGACTACATAATGAGTTTCAGTGCGTATTTGATTAACATCTTCAACGGAAATGTTAACATCTTGACCCGTAATAAAGCGTCCTTTCAGACTGTTGATACAGCGACCATAGGCTTTGAGCAACTCAGGTGTTTTATCTTTTGGATCAGCAATAATCACTGCTTTTCCACCACCTGCATTAAGATCGGCACAAGCGGCTTTGTAAGTCATACCGTAGCTTAAACGTAAAACATCTTTTAGAGCATCTTCCTCGCTTTTATAAGGGAATAGACGTGTTGCTCCCATAGCAGTACCAAGGGTTGTGTTATGTATGGCAATTATTGCCTTAAGGTTACATTCTGAATCATTAAAGAACATAACTAGCTCATGATTTTTGATATGTTGAAATAATTCCATATTTTATTAAGGTTAATACTGTTATATTTTTTTTCGCAGTGCAATGGGGATTGTGACGATAAATTTTATTCTATAACCATCCCACTCTTTGTGATTTATTTAATTCCACTTTATCAAAAATTATAGCTTGAATTGATTGATGTAATTTTTTTGAGATACTTTTTGACGCTTTTTCGGATATTTTTTTGATTTTTTCTTGTTCTAACTCTGGACATTCTTTTTCCAATGAATCTTGAATTAATTGACTAACTTTTTTGGAAAACAAAGCGTCAGTTTCTGAAGGAGAAATGTATTGATAAGATAAATTCATTTTCAAATCCTCTGTGGGTGTACGTCGTTAATTAATAAATTAATTACTGAATAAATGCCACTTGATATTATACATTCATTGGCTCTCAGATTCAGTAACGCCATCTATAATAGCTATCACTCAGGATTAGAATAATTATGCATAAACCAGAATATTTTTCTAAGAATGACGTTCTGAGGGGGTGACATAAGCCCTGAAAAGCTTATTAGATAAGGCTTTGATGCCAATGATCTCAGAGAAGATACAGTCGGATCATTTTATGGAAGCTTAAACCCTTATAACTACGTATAACGATATTCCACGACACATTCATCCGAAGAGTGTACAGACAACTGACTTACCCAAGCCTTCCCCTACTCCAGTACTAGAGAGTAACGAATCCGCGAAGGCTCCTACCCCACCACCAAAGAGCAAACAAAAAGTAGAACAGGTGACTGCACCAGCGGAATTTAATGAGAAAGATTCACAAATACCTCTTGATGTCCCCCCTGATCTACCTCGTAACACAAGACCAGTACTTGATGAGAAGGACTCACAGGTATCCCCTGATATCCCCCTGATATACCCCACAACCCAGCACCAGTACTTGATGAAAGTTAAGAGTTTTTCACTATCGAACTCTCGCCTGAATCATAGACATATATATATATAGCATATTGCTTCGTGGTTAATAATGCTGAGCATTTTGCTAAGCATTTTTCCCATGAGCAAGTACAGGTGATATTAGAAGCACTGGTGGCTCAACGTGGGATGACATGATTGATGACATTCTTAATAGGTTGGAGCAGTAACAAGTTGGGTGAAGCTAGAGCCAAGCAATTGACCTAGGGCACACCCAAGCTGTTCAATGGATCGAAATGGGTGTATTGAGGCGTGGGGTATGAAAATTGACCGCCATGGCCAGGCAAAGATTTTAACCACAGAGGAAATCCAGCTCCTGTTCAACGAAGGGGTAAAACTTGACCCGCCACGAGACCAGGCGCTGTTTGCCGTCATGCTCTACGGCGTAATGCTAGAGAAACTTTCTGCCCACTCAGTTAAAAAAAAAACAAGGGATTGATGATGCCCTAATCCAACCCTATTCCAGGCATTCTTCTCGACAGTCACTGGAAGTGCATTCAAGACTTAGTATAGGGTTCGCTTAGAGCGTCTTTCTGACCTTGTGATGATGAAGTTCCCTGTAGGGGGATTATCGGCACTACAAATTGCCTATAACCGCAAGAGTTGTAAGCAATAGTTTCATGGATGCAGTTGCCTGTGATGGAAAGTAATTCCGTAGCCGGAATTCAGGTAACAGAACACGGTCGAGTCCTGGAATTAGAACTGGCTCGTGTGTCGGTGACCTGAGGGGGTGACATGAGCCCTAAAAAACTCAGTATATAAGGCTTTGATGCCAATGAGCTTATGGAAGATACAGCCCCAAATTAACCCTCGATTCATTTTCTGGACGCTCAAACCCTTATAACATAGTCCAATGTCAGCCTAAAACAGAATGTATATTTTTGTAACTTATGGGCTGAAATTATTACCTAGTGAGGATTTCAGCTTGCATGTCCCTCTCCAGTCATAAATCTTTAAAGAGAAGGTGATAAATATTTATAGCCACATAACACATGTTTTGTAAACTATACAATATATTATTAATAGTTATAAACATAAAATAATCAATACATAATTTAAGTTATTTTTATTGGTTAAAATAATAGTTATTATAGTTAATGTTTATTTTTTTTAAGTTTTAAAAAAAGTGAATAAATATATTTATCATCTAAACAAAATGTGTATCAAACAAAATATATGTGCAGTTAATATATTAACGCCGAGGTGCAATGAAAGCCAGTGAAATTGTCAATAAATATGCCCATGGGTAAAGGAATTTCCAGGGTGCAAATCTCCGGGGTTTGTCTTTTAAGAGGAAAAATTTATCCGGGGCTAATTTTAGTGGTGCAGATATTCGAGGGACAAATTTGACACAGGCTAAATTGAAAGGAACAAACTTCAGTAAAGTTAAGACAGGACTACAACTTCACTGGAAACTTATTCTAATAGGTTTTTCATTGGTATTATCAGCAATAGCCGCATTTGGCTCAGCTTTCTCTGGTATTATTGCAGTCGATTTTCTGGTTTTTACAGTTAAAAGTAATGAATACACTGTTGGTGCTAGTTTGATATCCCTCGTTCTAGTCGGAGTATTCCTGATTGTTACGCACTTCCAAAATCTAGTATGGGCTTTAGGAGTTAGTGCTGTAGTCGGTGCAACAACTATAGCTATTACTGCTGTTTTGGATATGATTAACGGGATTATAGCTGGGGCTGTTGCTGGGGTTTTTACAGCAGTGACAATTGCTTTATCTTTTGTCTTAGCTATATCCCTAAATTTGATTATAATTTTGACTAAACCTACTGCCGCAGTTTTGACTTTGGTTACATACATGGCTGGGACTGTGGCTGGATGCAAAGTAGGGTTAGATGTGAATACTGCCCAGCCTATTGTCCAGCCTAAGGATTCATATATAGCTGTTTCCGTATATCTAGCCCTAGTTGGGACTTTATTGGGTGGATACAATACTAGGCTAGCCTTAAGCGAAGACAATAGATTTGTTTTATTCGTTCGATTGCTATTACCTTTGCTGCTATCAGAGGCACCAGCTTCCTGGGTTCTGATTTAACGGATGCCGACTTTACTCAAGCTGTGCTCAAAAGTACAAATTTTGTAGCAAATCTGACTCGCACTCGCTTTAATAACACCCGAAAACTTGATCAAGCCAAAGTCGGAGAGACTTACTTGAAAAATCCTGATGTACGACAATTGGTGGTTACAGGAGAAGGAAAAGAGAAAAACTTTGACCACGGTAACCTAAGGGGAGTCAACTTAGCCAGAGCCAATCTTGTAGGTGCTAACTTTATTGGGGCAGATCTCAGTGAAGCCAACTTGCAGGATGTTGACCTATCCAGGGCAAAATTAGTCCAAACCCAACTAGACGCAACAGATTTTACTGGCGCAACCTTAACAGGGGCATTTATTGAAGATTGGGGGATTACCAACCAAACTAAATTTAATGGGGTAAGGTGTGAGTATGTGTTTATGCGATTACCCACCAAAGAAGATCCTGAACCTTGGCGCAAACCGGATAATAAGAATGAGGTATTTAAGGATGGAGAATTTGGTGATTTCATCAAACCCATAGTTGATACCCTTGACCTATACCACAATCAAGACGTTGACCCCCGCGCGATCGCTATTTCCTTTAAGCAGTTAGCAGAGAAAAATCCAGAGGCAGAACTGAGCATTGCGGGAATGGAAGTAAAGGGAGAAGATAAGTTTTTACTCCGTGCTCAAACTGCACGGGAAGCTAACAAATCAGAATTAAGTGCAGAATATTTTGAAATTTATAATCAACTTAAAGCTCTAGCAGAAAATCAATTTCAAGATTTAATGGCAGAAAAAGATAGCAGAATTATTAGTTTAGAAACTATGGTAAATACGGCTTTAAAAAAGCCTAAATATTATACAAGTACACAAGTAGAACAGGTAGGTATTATGACAAACAATCCCGGTGGATTTTCCGTTGGTGGTTCTGTTGATGGCAACATCAATAATGTTCAAGGTAACAATAACCGCACCATTAAAGCTGACAATAACCAAGGCGTTATTGGCGATAACAACCAAGTAACCCAAAGTCAAGGTACTGCATCAACCGAAGAACCGCTAACCAAAGAACAGGTGACTGAGTTATTAGCAGAACTAAGAGGATATCTGAAAAGTTTTTTGATACTGAATTTTGCCCCCCTAGCCCCCCAATTCTGGGGGGAACAAGAATCCATTTGTTGGTAAAAGTCCCCCAAAATTGGGGGATTTAGGGGGCTTGAATGTAGCAAATGAGACTTCTCAGACAACCTCTAAGTAAGTTGGTACAACAGTCAGAAATGCCAGAAGATACCAAAGAAGAAATAACCACGTATCTCGGTGCTTCAAAAAAAGCAATGGAAAAAGAAGAACCGAAGAAAGAAACCGTACTCGCCAACCTCGAAAGTGCGACAGAAACCCTCGAAACAGCTAGTAGAAAACTTGATGCAGGTAAAACTCTCTGGGACAAAGCTAAGCCTATCCTTCTTAAAGTGGCAGATTGGTTCGGTGCTGCTGCTGCTTCACACATTATAGGTTTGTAGAAGTGACTGC
>NZ_JAAHHE010000145.1:0-16108 GCF_010692525.1 Moorena sp. SIO3B2 | reverse complement strand
ACGCCTTAAAGGTAGCATCAAAATAGTTGATTCTATTACTGATGATACCTCCAAGGAAGTTCTACGCACTCTTCGGGGTGCCTGAGAAGCCTACACCATACCTTTAAGGTTGGTGTAGGAGCGTCACATTACAGACCTGAGGCTGACCCTGCATAACATATACATACCTGTGTGAACATAGTATTTTCGGAGAAAGGCAATATCAGCAAAGGCGGAGCGATCGCATTATGACTCAACTATATGAGCAGCTCAACCAGCTAGTGACGGAAGCATGTAGTCATCCACCTGGAAGCGCTCACCGTCAAAAAAACTTAACAAAAATTATTCGTTTAGTCACTAAGAAACTTTGGCAAGAACATACTCCCTACTATCAAGACGCACTCCAACAAACCTGGATTTACTTTTGCCAGAATATTTGCGAAGGCAAAACCGGTAATCCCTACGACTCTAGCCGTGGCAGTGTGGTCACTTGGCTCAATTTCTACTTGAAGAAACGACTCCAAGACTTTCGCATCAAGAACATAGACGGACAAGGTAAGACAGTCTCTCCTATCAAGGCTCAAAATGGTGAAAACCTTGACCCGATCAATAGTGTGGCAGCTCCACCTGAGGTGCCTAGGTTACTCGAAGATGTTAGGGAATGGGTGGAAACGGCGGGTGTTGATAGTGATCTACGCACTACCCATGTTAAAGGTCATCCAGAGGTCACCTGCCAAGTCTTAATTTTACGACGCTTGCCTCCAGAAACTAGCTGGAAAACTCTCTCAGAAGAGTTTAATGTATCAATTTCTACATTAAGTAGCTTTTATCAGCGACAATGTTTGCCCCGTTTGCGTAAATTTGGAGAATCGGAAGGATATCTATAATAGGAGGTTCCTTAAAAAGACTTACCTTAACCTTAACCTGGTTCAGTCAAGGTGTTCACATCAGTACAGAAACACAATTCCTATGACCTACAACACCCATAACCTAGAACAATTTGCCCTTCCTCTGCCCATTACTGACAATGCACGCAGGAGTGCTGAGCAATTTGCTAGGCAGCAGCCTACCTCTGAAAAAGCTGAGCAAGTTCGACTCAACACCTTGGCTGTGTTGGTTGTCAATGATTACATGCAAATGCTGGGGATGCCTACAGATTTAAAAGCCTCAGACAGCTGGAATCCTATTATACGCCTGTTAGCTAATGTGGCCGACTTGGAAATATCCGATATCGGTCGTATCGAATGCCGACCGATCAAAGCCCAAGATTCCCTTTGCCATATTCCCCCCGAAGTTTGGTGTGATCGGATTGGCTATGTAGTTGTTCAGATTGATGAACAATCGTCCCAGGGAACAGTGTTGGGATTTACTCCAACTGCTGATACCGAAGAATTACCCATTAGCCAACTACGACCCGTTGACGATTTAATCGATCAGTTCCATCAACCCATCTCAGAGCTAGCCCAGAGAACTAGGGTAAACTTGAGTCAGTGGTTAGACAATGTGGTTGAAACCGGTTGGCAAACTCTCGAAAGCTTGGAAAACTTGTTAAACCCACCCGAACCAATTTTCGCTTTCCGCTCTTCTGGTCTAGAGTCAACTGAGGCGTTACCCCTAGAGGAAAATCTTGATGTGGGGATTAGGCGGGCTAAGTTAATCGACTTAGGCCTATTGCTAGCGGGTTCCCCCGTGGCTTTGGTGGTGGAACTTTTACCAGAATCTGAACTCAAGCAAAATATTTGCCTCAAGGTATATCCCACCGGTAGTAAAACCTATTTGCCTCCCAACCTCACACTCACTGTGCTGGATGGATCGGGAACAGTGTTTCTTGAAGCCCAAGCCAGACAAATCGATAATTACATTCAATTGCAGTTCAGTGGTTTACCAGGAGAGCAATTTAGTGTCGAAGTTGCCCTTGGCGATGCCAGGATTATTGAGGATTTTGCAATCTGATCCCGTAGCGTGGCCTACGGCCAATCTAGGAATTCCTGAATTTAGCCATCGACACACCACCGAAAGCGTTATAATTCAAAGTCCTTCGGGGATATATCGGTTATCTGGTGTCTTGTTTGATATCAGTTTTGATATCAGTCAGTGGTCAATCCTAAGGCACCGATACACCTTCTATAAACCTCTATAAACCTCTATAAATAAGTAAAATGAGGGTAGAAATCACATCTGCAACACCAGTGATCCATGACCAATGACAAATAACACGCGCAGCATTGGTAAATTAGTTGTCTTAAAGATAGGAGATGGTTGCTTTGACCAAGGGTTTCCAGTCACTTTACAGATTTTGGAAGAGGGCAAAAGCCCTTTGTTGGAAATCACTGGCAGGTTACCTCCTGCTCCGGAAATTATGCAATCGTGCCAAAGTTGGACAACGAGTTATCACAGTTTGGGGTTACGTTCCCGTCTAGAAGCATCTGTGGTACAAGTGACCAATGTATCTAAACTGGAACGGTGCTACAATGCAGCCCAAGTCTTAGGCGATCGCTTAAATGCTTGGCTATCCTCAGAGCCATTTCGACCGATTAAGGAGAAATTACTCGAACAACTATTACCCTCCGATGAAATTCGTCTCATTATTCAAACCGAGAACAGTTGTTTACGGCGACTGCCCTGGCATCTGTGGGATTTTTGGGAACGCTATTCCAAGGCAGAAATTGCTTTAAGTGCCTTAAAGTTTGAACCAGTCACTCTAAATCCCAAGCCCCACCAGAAGGTGAAAATTTTAGCAATTATTGGCAATAGTATTGGTATTGATACCGAAGCGGATCAGAAGTTGCTAGAGAAATTACCTGATGCTCAGCTCACGTTCCTTATAGAACCCAAGCGCCAGCAAGTCCATGAAGCCCTTTGGGAGCAATCCTGGGATATCCTCTTTTTTGCTGGTCATAGTTCCAGTAAAAACGATGGTAAAACGGGTCACATTTATATTAATAAAACCGATAGTTTAACCATTAATCAGTTAAAGTTTGGCTTAAAAAGAGCAATTGGAAAAGGCTTAAAAATCGCTATTTTTAATTCTTGTGATGGATTGGGTTTAGCCTCGAATCTGGCTAATTTACAGATTCCCCAAATTATTGTGATGCGAGAACCGGTACCCGACCGGGTTTCACAGGAATTTTTGAAATATTTTTTAACCGCTTTTGCTGGGGGGCAGTCCTTCTATTTAGCAGTGCGGGAAGCTAGGGAACGATTACAAGGGATAGAAGACGAGTTTCCTTGTGCAACTTGGTTACCGATAATTTGTCAGAATCCTGCCGCAAAGCCACCGACTTGGCCAGGGTTGAGGGACAGTTTTGATGGAAAATATCCACTTCCACCTCCACCTCCACCTCCACCTCCACCTCCACGCCCTGAGCCTCTAAGCTTCGTCAAGGTATTAGTGAGCAGTTTAGTAATTACATGCTTCTTGATAGTTATACAGCAGCTCGGTTTACTGCAAGGTTTGGAGTTGAAAGCCTTCGACCACCTGATCAATAGAAGACCAGCGGAGTTTCCCGATTCCCGTCTGATAGTGGTAGAGGTGACTGAAGAAGATATTGAAGCTCAGCAGTCGGATTTAAGACCAGCTACCTCCTTATCAGACCGATCACTCCAACAACTGTTAGAAATACTTAATTCCTCTCAAGCCAAAGTCATTGGCCTAGATATTCATCGTGATTTTCCTGTAGCCCCAGATTATCAGGATTTGGGAAGGCTCCTAGAGCAAAGCGAGAATTTGGTTACGGTCTGCAAAGCCAGTAACGAAGAGGATAAAGGAATTTCACCGCCCCCAGAAGTTCCGAAACAAAACTTGGGCTTTAGTGATGTTGTAGTTGACCCAGACGGGGTGATCCGTCGCCATCTGTTGGCGTTTAACCCTGATCCAAAATCAGTGTGTAGTGCTTCTTATGCTCTGAGTACCCAGTTGGCCATGCGGTATCTAGTGGCAGAGGGAATCTTTCCCAAATACACAGAAGCTCAAAAACAAGATAAACAATACTTACAGCTAGGTGATGTAGTCTTTAAACCCTTAACCCATCATACTGGCAGTTATCATAAGCTTCATGCCTGGGGACACCAAATCATGCTGAATTACCGTTTTCACCAATCTCCAGAGGATTTTGTGCCCCAAGTCACTCTCTCTCAAGTTCTAAAGGGTAAGATCAATCCTGATGCTTTCAAGGGAAAAATTGTTCTGATTGGGGTTACTGCTCCCAGCCGTAAGGATTATTTTTTTACACCCTATAGTAAAGGTAATGACATAGAGGATCAAACACCAGGGGTAATTATTCATGGCCACATGGTAAGTCAGATTCTCAGTGCTGTTTTAGATGAGCGACCCCTGATACGGCATTGGCCTGCATGGCGTGAAGTAGTGTGGATTTGGGGTTGGGGCCTAACGGTTGGTCTGGTTTGTTGGCGCTGTAAATCCTCCCTACGTTTGGGTGTGTTGCTGTTGGCTCTATCGATTCTCTACGGGTCCTGCTTAGGTCTTTTGAAACAAGGGTATTGGGTACCATTAGTCCCCTCAGCATTGGCTGTGGTGGTTATTGGTAGTTTTATTGTTCTCTATGATCAACCTTCACCATATCCTCTAAAATTGATCAAGTAATCTCAGAATTGAGAATTGAGAATTAAGAATTGAGAATTGAGAATTGAGAATTGAGAATTGAGAATTGAGAATTGAGAATTGAGAATTGAGAATTGAGAATTGAGAATTGAGAATTGAGAATTTAGTAAGCCTGTTTCTTATATTGATCAGGTACATTCAAGTTTCTTACCCCGACTCCCGATTCCCGATTCCCGATTCCCGACTTCCTACTCCCTCGGTGCGCTTTCCGTAGGCGAATTAAATTCGCCACGGGTCGCACCGCTCCCGACTCCCTCGGTGCGCTTTCCGTAGGCGAATTAAATTCGCCACGGGTCGCACCGCTCCCGACTCCCTACTGCTATGGAACTGCAAGCATTACCCGTAACCTACACTGACATAGAAGCCGCCGCTAAACGCCTATTGGGCAATGCCCATCAAACTCCAGTCCATACCTCCAGGACTGTCAACCAGCTCACCAAGGCTCAAGTCTTCTTCAAATGCGAAAACTTCCAACGTATTGGTGCCTTTAAGTTTCGAGGGGCTTATAACGCTCTGTCACAACTATCTGAAGAACAAAAACAGCGAGGGGTTCTCACCTTTTCTTCTGGTAATCATGGCCAAGCGATCGCATTATCTGGCACCCTCCTCGGTATTCCCACCACTGTAGTCATGCCCAAAGATGCCCCAGCTGTCAAGCAAGCCGCTACCCGTGGCTATGGTGCTGAAGTAATTTTATATGATCGGGCTGAATTGAGACGGGAAGCATTAGCGGAAGAGTTATCACGCGATCGCAAACTCACTATCATTCCTCCCTACGATCACCCCCACATTATTGCTGGACAGGGTACTACGGCCAAAGAACTCCTAGAACAAGTTGGTTCACTGGATCTGTTACTGGTGTGTTGTGGTGGTGGTGGCTTACTCTCCGGATGTGCGATCGCAACCAAAACCCTATATCCTAATTGCCGTGTGATTGGTGTAGAACCAGCACAGGCCGATGATGCCACCCGTTCCTTCCATAGCAAAATCCTCCAAACTGTTGACAATCCCAATACCATTGCTGACGGAGCCAGAACTCCCAGCCTGGGTAAACTTACCTTTCCCCTAGTCCTTAATTACGTCGATGACATGGTAACTGTATCGGAAGCTGCGATTATCCGTACCATGTTTTTCCTCTGGGAACGGCTCAAAATTGTAGTTGAACCCACTGGTGCCTTAGCTGCTGCTGCCCTACTTGAAGGTATCATTAACATGCCCAATGCTCGGATTGGTGTCATTATCAGCGGTGGCAATGTGGATTTGAAGCAAATTGCTCAATTGACTGGAAACTAGGTATTAGAAGTATTAAGTTTTAAGGATTAAATATTAAGGATGAGGTATTTTTAGGATGGTACGAAGTATCCACCGTAGGCGATCGCGTTTTGGTTAGAATTGGAAGATATTGTAAGAAGGAGTGGGATTGCTTGCGTGTATTATAGAAGTTGTGCTCGCAACTCAAACTTCAGCAACGTTTAACAAATGCCACAAATTGTCTGGTCAAATTATCTACAGTATCGAGCCGAACTCAGGGGATTTGACCTAGCTAAGATCGAGGAAATCCTGAGATTTTCTGGATAGAGATATTATGATACCGTCACAGGCAGACAGATCGCAGTTGGCAAGCACGACAATCAGTTAGTCATAATTCCTTATGAACGCAGTGGTGATTTGATAACTCCAGTAACCATCCATAGCACCACCCGTCAACAACTACGATTCCGCTTAAGAACTGGGAGATTTACAATTAATGAATAATGCCAAGATGACATACTTTGAACAAGAGGATATCCTTCACCTTACCCTGTCTGATGAACCAGAAGCAGGTAGTGTCGAGATTAGTCCTAACATTACGGCCGAACTCAATGAAGCAGGAGACTTAATTGGAATAGAGATTATCCAAGCAAGTGCCTTCATCCGAGACGCCATTGTAGAATCAGCCCAGGGGAAGCTCTTGAATCTTTCGGGTAAGCATTCAGCTTAGGGACTTGCGTGTCAAAAAAATCCCAATTAAAGGGTGGGCAAAGTTATGTTATCTAGAAGACTGATTTTAACCAAAAGGTTTTTGCCTGATAGTAGGCTGGGCAAAGTTATGTTATCTAGAAGACTGATTTTAACCAAAAGGTTTTTGCCTGATAGTAGGCTGGGCAAAGTTATCTGATCGAGAAGACTGATTTTAACCAAAAGGTTTTTGCCTGATAGTAGGGTGGGCAAAGTTATCTGATCTAGAAGAATGATTTTAACCAAAAGGTTTTTGCCTGATAGTAGGGTGGGCAAAGTTATCTGATCTAGAAGAATGATTTTAACCAAAAGGTTTTTGCCCACCCTACTTCTTACCAAACCACACTAAGTATAGGAAAATTACTTACTCGCTATCTCAGATTTTTGGTTTAAATCTTCCACTAACTTGACTAGATCACCATTAGTCTCTGCCCATGACTCCCGCTCATTCCTAACTTTACCGAGGTGGGATTCAATATTTGCTGGTGTAATTAGAACACCAAAATCCTCTGGAACAGTCTGAACTTGATAACTGAACAGGCGATTCAGGATTAGATCACCTACTTCCTCGCGATAATGAGAGCTATCCCAATAGTTTTTCATCCCTTCCCTAATCGATTCTGTGGTAATGCTGTTATAACCAGAAAAATCCCACAATGGTGTAATCTCCACTAACCGACGTTTCCATTCTTCAAACACTGGCCAAAGTCCAGTAACCCTAAGACTTTCCCATTGAGTAGCATGGGATGGTGATATAAATACTTTTAGCTCTATCCCTTTTTCCTTACAGGTATCAACAATGTCTTGAAGATCATCCAAAAAACTATCGGAAAGTCGATACTCTTTATAATATCCATCACTTGTCATTAAGCCCTTGAGCGTGTCCTTAAACCTTCCTAGTGAAGGTTGATCGGGCTTATTGTTATAAACAAAACGCATACCATGGGCATCATAAAGATAGTAAGCCTTTGACTTGATACTAGAACTTACGGTTGATTTGGTAGCATTCAGCGCGTTTAGGGATAGGGTCGAATTAATCAACTCTTGCAGGGGAATAGTTTCTTGATTAAGAAGACTTTCCTTAAAATCTGGAGCATTAGTTTTCAAGTCATTGAACATGAAAAAATCAATACCAATCACAACGGTTTTTAAATCCGGTTGATTAGTTATAGCATGGTCAAAATAACGTTTAACTTCATACATATTTGGACCAACTAGTGCCAAATTGTATCCGGAGTTTCCTGGTTTCAGTCCTGGGTGGTTTGGGTTAAGTCCCAGGTCAGTTCGTGATGAACCTAACAAAACGATTTTGGGTTCATTACGAATAACATCTATAGCCTTGAATAGTCTGACATGGTTAAATTGTTCAGGTTTTAACTGATTTAGACCGGGTAACTCTGGGCTATTTATGACTCCGTAAGGGTCAACAGCAGCGTTCAATAAGCCAAACCCAAATAAACTGGGAAAGGTAACTGCTGCCAAGGTTAGGTTAAATCGACGATAGGAGTTCATATATATAGGATGGTAGATGGGATGGGATTGCTATAGTGCTATTCGATTTTTAATTTTACCAGTGAAAATATTCGATGAAACAAAAAAAAACCTCAGCTGATACTGAGGCTTGTAGGGTATATTTGCTTGAGGTAAGCATTCAGCGGTCAGCGGTCAGCGGTCAGGGGTCAGCGGTGAGCAGACTTATAGCGCTACGCGCAAGTCCGCAAGTCCGCAAGTCCGCAAGTCAGAAGTAAGCGATTACTTACGTTTCGGAGTTTAGGAGCGATGCAGAGGTGCGACCCGTGGCGAATTTAATTCGCCAAGGTCAAACGCACCATTACGGTCTTGGGGAGGCAGCGCGGTCTTGGGGGTTCCCCCCATGAGCGACTGCCGTGGTTTCCCCCACTCGCTATTGCATCAAGACAATGTCAAACATCTGAATGCGTAGTGCTATAACTCAGATTAAACTTTTGCTTACCTCTTTTATTCAAAAGCACCGATTGCGCTACAGGCACGCTGCGCGAACAGTAGCGTGCCTGTAGCGCATTAGCTGATACGCGACACGCTGATAGCTTTAGTCCAAAATCTAGAGTAATTGTAAGGTGCGTTATTAACGCACCCTACTACTAGGAAAAAGCGTCCGCAGTGTGCTTAGGCAACACTTAAGTTAACCTGTACTACCACATCGTTGTAGTCTTGGTCACCACCACCAAACAGATCCTCGAAACCAAAGGTGTTATCCCCTAGCAGGCGAACGTGGTCAACTCCATCTGGGTTAGCCCCCACGAAAGCAAAGAAGGCATTCAGGTCGGAATCCTCTTGATCTGCATTAGAAGGATTATCAGCTAGGAACTCCGCTACTGTACCATCCGAAATCAGGAATGGAGCCAGTAGTACCCCACCGGATACTCCAGCACTTAAGTCTACCTGATTGGATAGTGCAGCTTGTGCATAACCAGCATTACCAACATTGATACCGTTAACTGTGCCACTTTCATCATCAATCCGATACCAGCCAATGGTATTATTGAAAGAAGCTTCACTGTTGACCACAAGACTACCAGTAACTGTACCAGTCACATCGGTCAAATCCAGCAGTTCCCGTTGCCCTTGAATCTGGGTAGTGCCTGTTCCCACTGGCGGAGTCGAACCTGAACCGTCTGAGACAATCACAGTTGCATCATTGAAGTCTCCGTCATTGCCATCTTCAAAGCCCAAGGTTAACTGACCATTGCCATTGTCAGTTACCTGTACATGGTTCTGACCATCGCTATTAAATGAAGCACCACTGAAGAATACGTTGGAGGTAGGATCCTGTCCCCCTAGCACCCCATCTTTAGAGCCACCTTGGATTACGTAGAATACCAGGTTATCGTTGACGTCAAAACTGTCGATGGTGCGGGTGGCTTGAGCAGTACCTAAACCGTCAGGGAGAACAGAGAAAATTGTCTTAGCCTGAGATAGAGCAGCTTGTACATAACCACTCTGACCAGGGGCAATGCCATTGATTGTACCTTCGGCACTATCAACAGCAAATACTCCAATTTCACTGACCTCACCAGCCTCGCGACCTGTAAGAGTGAATTGGAGTTGGGATTGTCCAGCAGTGTCGCCGGTAATGGTGAAGGTATTATTGGCATTCTGAGTCAGAGTCGAGGATACCGGACCACTCTCTTCAATGGTGATGTTAACAGTGCCTGTGCTAGTACCGCCACTGCCATCGCTTACCTCAAAAGTCAAGCTATCAGTGCCAGTGAAGTCCGCATTTGGCGTATAGATAATAAAGTCATCTGTCGGATTATCCGGAGTGCCATTATCATTGACTGCTGCCGTACCGTTGGTTGGCTCCGTGACAATTGCAAAACTTAGCGGATCGCCATCAGGATCAGAGTAGTTAGCTAGAACATCAATGGTAACTTGAGTGTTTGGCTCAGTGGTAGCAGTATTGTTATTGTTTGTCGCTACTGGAGATTGATTATTAGTGACATTAACGTTAACGGTAGCTGTGACCGTAGCATTAGTGCCATCACTGACCTGGTAGGTGAAGCTATCAGCCCCAGTGAAGTCCGCATTTGGCGTATAGGTAATGGTGCCATCAACGTCATTGACTACTGCTGTGCCATTAAATTCCTGCGGTTCAATGGTTACAGTCAGCCCATCCCCATCAGCATCAGTGTCATTACCTAGGACATCAATGGTAACTGCGGTGTTTGAAGTAGTGGTAGCAGTATCGTCTACCGGTACTGGAGGTTGATTAGGATTAGTTACCTCAACGTTAACCGTAGCTGTGACTGGAGGATTAGTGCCATCACTGACCTGGTAGGTGAAGCTATCAGCCCCAGTGAAGTCCGCATTTGGCGTATAGGTAATGGTGCCATCAACGTCATTGACTACTGCTGTGCCATTAAATTCCTGCGGTTCAATGGTTACAGTCAGCCCATCCCCATCAGCATCAGTGTCATTACCTAGGACATTGATATTAACTGCAGTGTTTGAAGTAGTGGTAGCAGTATCGTTGTCTGCTACTGGAGGTTGATTAACATTAACACTAACCGTAGCTTTGACCGGAGGATTGATGCCATCACTAAGCTGATAAGTGAAGGTATCAGTGCCAGTGAAACCATCAACAGGAGTATAGGTAATGGTGCCATCAACGTCATTGACTACTGCTGTGCCATTACCGCCCTGCTGGTCAAGGGTTACAGTCAGGGGATCTCCCTCAGGATCAACGTCATTAGCTAGGACATCGATAGTAACTGCAGTGTTTAAATCAGTGCTTGCAGTATCGTCTTCCGCTACTGGAGGTTTATTAGGGACATCAACGGTAACCGTAGCTGTGACCCCAGGATTGATGCCATCACTGACCTGGTAGGTGAAGGTATCAGTCCCAGTGAAACCATCATTAGGAGTGTAGGTAATGGTGTTATCTTGATTGACTACTGCTGTACCATTAAATTGCTGCGCTTCAATGTTTACAGTCAGGGGATCCCCTTCAGGATCAGAGTCATTACCTAGGACATCAATGATAACTTCGGTACTTTGATCAGTAGTAGCAGTGTCATCTACTGGAACAGGAGCTTCATTAAGTAGGTTGAAGTCAATATAATCAAGTCGAATACGTTCATCATCGTCACTTTCCCCACTAATGGTGATTTGAGTCCCCTCGGGAATAAATATGCTATTGCTAACGGTCAGATCCTTGAACGCATCAGCATCAGGAAAAATACCAGCATTAGGATTGGGATCATCGAGAGTGAATGAAAATGTCTGATTACCAATGGTGACACCGACTGTGCTATTCCCGTCTGTCTCATCAGCAACTTTCAGGATGACCTGGTAAGTGCCACTGGGCAAATCAAAGGTTGTAGTAGCAGTGCCAGTGCTATTACCGTCAGGTAAATCGATCAGTTTATTATTTGAAGCAGCGTTATTATCACTAACTTGAAAAGTATTTAGAGTAAAGCGGGGGTCATCAAATTCAAATCTCGGCATAATATTTTGTCTTACAAAACTCCTCAGTTGCTAAGGCTGTGGGCACTTAACATTGACAATAATCCTAAGCATATGCGCTACGCGCAGGCTACGCCAACAGCTATTAGCTATCAGCCATCAGTGCTCAGCGGTCAGCTGATAGCTGATAGCGTTTTAAATCAAGAGAGTAAGTCCATTAAGCATTCAGCCGTCAGTCCTCAGCCGTCAGCCTTGGCCAAAAGGCCACGCTACGCGAATGGCTGACGCTATTGGCTGATAGCACCTCAAGTAGCACCATCTGTAGCGCATTAGCTGATAGCTGATAGCTTAGCAGGTCATAGCAAGATTGCTGTTGAACTTATCATTAATAGCTGATAGCATATATTGGATAGCACGACGCTGAATGCTTATCTAATGATCTACCAATAAATAAATACCTACTTACCTCCAGATATCCGGATTTATTTTCCAGATTCATGGCCAAATGTAAGATAAACTAGTAAAGATTAACCGATGCTATAATATAATATATAAATATATTTTTGCTTCATAAACATGAATAAATTATCGGTTTAGCATTATTTATATTTGGGAAGGATAATATTAATTGTAATGAAGCGATCGCTTCATTACAATTTCTCACGTAATATCCCCTATAAAAAGGAAAGAGCCTTGCCATTCATGCTCTTTCCTTGCCGTCAAAAAATCACCTTATTCATTGATGCCATGAGTTTTTTTTTATGTCACTAGTATTCGGATAAATTCATCAAGTCTTTATAGTAGTAATTTTCTATTTCTGCTAAATAAGGGAATCGGGAATCGGGAGCGGTGCGACCCGTGGCGAATTAAATTCGCCTACGGAAAGCGCACCGAGGGAATCGGGAATCGGGAGTCGGGAGCGGTGCGACCCGTGGCGAATTTAATTACGGGTCAAGCGCACCGATGGAGTCGGGAGTGAAGTGTGGGAAGTGTGGGGAGATGGGGAGTCAGATCAGCAACGGTTTGTCCCCCCCTTATTAAGGGTTTGTCCCCCCCTTATTAAGGGGGGTTAGGGGGGATCCCCACTTTCCACGGGGCTTTCAGCGATGCAGTTGCGTAGGGTGGGTTAGGGACGGGCTAGCCCTGATTTTCTGCCTGTTCGCGGTTAGGTTGCTGCCCGTAACGCACCACTGTATTGATTATGCGATCGCTAATTTCCCAGCTAAACCCCAACTGGAGATCCCCCCTAACCCCCCTTAACAAGGGGGGGACACTCACCACACTTACCACACTTACCACACTCCCTGCTCCCTGCTCCCTGCTCCCTCAAAAAGAATTTGTTACAAAACTTTTTAAAATATGCTATAATTTGCTATTTTTTGTGTTAAACTAAAAGTGTGGACAAAAAAATCCACGGGAAGAGCCAGCCTTAGAGTTTTCGCAGGCTGCAGGCTGGCTCTGGGTTCCCCTTACAGGAGATAACTTAATAATATGTCCCATACTCAACACCTATACCCATGGGTAGTGGTGCGCCTATTGCCACCAATGCCACCAGTCGTTTTTGCTCGGTTCGACAACCCTGCTGATGCCAAGGGCTATGTGCAGGTCCTGAAACTGCTGATGCCTGATGCCAAGTTTCTACTTTTTTTGGATCACGGAGTAGTGGTGTAGCACAGGCATCTTGCCTGTGACATAGGGAATCGGGAATCGGGAATCGGGAATCGGGAGTAGTTGTGTAGAATAGGCTTCGATGCTGTGAGGAAAATATTGATCACAGGCAAGATGCCTGTTCTACCAAAATCTTGTCCACAGGCAAGATGCCTGTTCTACCAAAATAGTACACAGGCAAGATGCCTGTTCTACCAAAATAGTACACAGGCAAGATGCCTGTTCTACCAAGACCCCAATTCCACCGAGTGGGTCAAACAGCTGGGAATCCCCCCCTCATAAGGGTAGGTTTTTTACAAAGACCTCAGGTGTGGGGTGAGCGGGCGTGGGGTGACCGGGTGTGGGGGATAAGAAAGCGATCCAGCGCGGTCTTGGGGAGGCAGAGGTGCGACCCGTGGCGAATTTAATTACGGGTCAAACGCACCATTACGGTCTTGGGGGTCTCCACGGGGCAAACAGCGGTGCGGACGCAGGTTCCGCACACAGCCCCTCCCCACTCGCTATTGCCGTGGTTTCCCCCGGAGACAAAACCTTAGATAGGGTCGCCTTTATAGTTAGCAGGTTATGCAGAAAAGGGTTAAATATTTTTTAATAAGGCGACCCGATCTTACGGTAAATTCAAACCACTCGCTATTGCATCAAGACAATGTACTTAATTTGTCGTTAAAAATCATCATTTATTCGTTGTTTTCCTTTTCCTCTCCCTCTGGGTCGCCCCATGTTTTACCCTAATGTAAAAAACCTACCCTTATCAGCCCTTAATAAGGGGGGCTGGCAGAAGGCAGAAGGCAGAAGTAAGGTTTTATCGGTAATGGTTTTTGATAACTAATTATCCGGACATGATCTAACAATTAGCATCATTTAGCTGATACAGCGTTCTTCATAACTATCAGATACACAGTATTTTTTCCTTCTTACTTCTTACTTCTTACCTGTTCCCTGTTCCCTGCTCCCTAAAAACCTCACCCCATTGAAAATTGCTGTAGTTAAATTCCTGATACATTGAACGTCTGTTTTGTCAAGTAAACTTTATACAAAATAGCTAGAATTACCCCGCAAAAATAAAGTTATTTGGTAGTTGATCCTTTACTGTTTGCCAGCCGCTACAATTAACGAGGAACAAAAACATCTACTCAATAAACTGTGCAAACTCCTGTTCTCTTAGATCGGCAAGTCTATGATCCACAAGCCCTCCTGGATCATTTAAGCCAGCTCACTCAGGAAGAGTTTGCCCCTAGGGCGGCTCAATACGACCAGACAGCAAGCTTCCCAGCAGAAAACTTTGAGACTCTGTTTGATGCAGGTCTTCATGCCCCAGCTGTACCGATTAAGTATGGTGGTTTAGGCTTAGGTCACAGCAGTGATATCCTCACCCTCTGGATGATGACACGAGAATTAGCAAAGGTAGATTTAGCTTTCACCCGTTGCTGGGAAGGCCATACTAATATACAAGTATTATTGACTGCCAACGCTAATGAAGCTCAAAAGCAACGTTGGTTTGAAGGGATTGTGCAACGAGGGGAAAAATGGGCGGGTTGGAGTGGCGAACCTCTTTCTAAAGTCCCTGGGCAAACCAGTGGTATTGGGACAACAGTTAAGGTTGTAGAGGGGGGCTATATTGTTGATGGTTGCAAGGTCTTTGCCACAGGAGCGGATGGGCTACAATGGGCGATATTGTTTGTGAGTACTGCCGGAACAGGAGCTGTTCGTCATCACGATGGACCAGCGAATTCCGTGTTGATGTTAGCCTGTGATTTATCAGACCCAAGTGTAAGCTTTGATTCAACCTGGTGGAAACCGATTGGAATGCGGGGAAGTGTAAGTTATCGCGTACAATTCGATCACACCTTTATTCCTAAAGAAAATCTGATTGGCTATCCAGGGCAATACTTGCTTGAAGAGTGGCAAACTCGCTTTACTCCTCAGTATGGAGCGGCATTTTTGGGGGCGGCAGAAGGGGCTTATGGTTATGCCCACGCTCATATCAAAAAGCAAGGCAGAGAACAGGATGCTTATGTGCAGCATCGGATTGCTAAATCAACCATGAACATTGAAACCATGGACTTGTGGCTACGAAAAGTGGCTTTGTTGTGGGAAACAGGTCAACACCAGCAGGCCAAAGAAGCTGGTAACCGCTTTCGTTATTTGTCAGAAAAATTGGCACTGGAGACTTTGGAACACTGTACTCGCATGTGTGGCGCTCGTGCTATGATTCAACCCAGTCCTTTGGAACGGATTTATCGCGATTTATCCTTCTATACTCTCCATGATAATTGCGATCGCGTTTTGGCCTCCATTGGTCAGGAAATACTGGGGCAAGAAAGCGATCGGGCGTTTTTTAATTCTTCACAGAAGTAAGCATTCAGCTTAAGCGCTACAGATGGTGCTACTTGAGGTGCTTATGCGCTACAGATGGTGCTACTTGAGGTGCTTTGGGTCTGTGGCCACGCTACACCGAACAGTTTATGCCCAAGCACACGCTACTGTTTGCGCAGCACCTCAAGTAGCGCAATCGGTGCTTTTGAATAAAATAAGCGGCGTTGCTGAATTAAGGAATGAATGCGCGATCATCTGGTTTTGTTAAAGCCCCCGTGGGTCCCCCGAGCGAGGGATTGCTCGCCCAGAATTGGGGGGCTAGGGCGTGTTTTCAAAGTTTTCCGCAAGATATTAGATCCCCCCCAGCCCCCCTTATTAAGGGGGGAGCCATACTCAAAGTCCCCCTTTTTTAAGGGAAACGGGGGTACTCGGAGTTTGAAGACACGCCCTAGGGGCAGGGCTAATTCATTGTGATCAGAGAAAATTAGGGCAGCCAGAAACTCGCGTAAACTATCAAAGTGAGCTCAATATGGAACTGTCCTACTTTTCCGATCAAGATCTTTCAATCATGCTGTCATACCA
>NZ_JAAHHE010000144.1:8033-16246 GCF_010692525.1 Moorena sp. SIO3B2 | reverse complement strand
GGGAAATCCTCGTCCTCGTCTATTTCGCTTGATAGAGGACAAAGCTGCTCTGAATCGGATGGGATTTAATAATCTCGGAGCTACAGCAATGGCTGCTCGATTAGAACAGTTGAAGGTTAACAGGTTAAAGGTTGCAGGTTTAGAAAAGAACCTACCGGAAGAGAAAGGCAAGGGCGAACAACCTACCGGTAGGGAACGCCTTGGGCAAACAACTTTCAACCGGATCCAAGCTTCAGGTTTAACTATTCCGATTGGCATTAATCTAGGTAAATCTAAAGTAACACCCCTAGCAGAGGCAGCAGATGACTATCGGTCGAGTTTTGGCCTGTTGAGGGAATTGGGGGATTACTTTGTGGTGAATGTGAGTTCACCGAATACACCAGGATTGCGATCGCTTCAGGATGCCACTCAACTTAGTCTGATCTTAGATGCTCTGCAACAGGAAAACGTTTCCCAAAAGCCGATTCTGGTCAAGATTGCCCCGGATTTAGAGTGGAATGCGATCGCAGATGTGCTTGAGCTTGCCCAAACCTATGGGTTAGCTGGGATTATTGCTACTAACACTACCATCCGTCGGGATCTGCTCAAAACACAACGGATTGCGGCAACGGGCAAACCGGTAACGGAAGAAGCTGGGGGGATTAGTGGAGCTCCTTTGCGTCAACGTTCTACAGACGTAATTCGATTTATCTGGCAGGAAACTCAAGGAACTTTACCGATTATAGGGGTTGGAGGGATTTTTACGGCGGAGGATGCTTGGGAGAAGATTACTGCAGGTGCTAGTCTAATTCAGGTGTACACGGGTTGGATTTATAACGGTCCATGGATGGTAAGGCAGATTCTGCAAGGGCTGTTGCAGAAGTTGGAGGAAAGAGGCATGAGTTCAATTTCTGAGGCAGTGGGTTCTGGGTCTGGTTGAAGGTTGAAGGTTGAAGGTTGAAGGTTGAAGGTTGTTTGGTTGAACGCGATCGCGTGGCCTTTTGGCCAAGGTTGTCTGTCAGAATGCAGAATTTAGAATGCAGAATTTAGAAGGCCGAATTTAGAATTATACATTCTTAATTCTACATTCTACATTTTTAATTCTACATTCTTAATTCTACATTCTTAATTCTACATTCTACATTCTTAATTCTTAATTCTACATTCTTAATTCAAAAATTCAGATTACCAATTCTGAGCGCAGGATAGTAACTGCTTGTCCACTCAGAAAAACGCGATCGCTACCGGTATAGTTAACCTTTACTACACCACCCCGAGAGGAGGCTTGGTAGGCTAAGAACTCATCTTTACTATTGCGCTCGCGCCAGAAGGGAGCGAGACAACAATGGGCAGAACCTGTAACTGGGTCTTCATCAATTCCCACTCTGGGGGCAAAGAATCGGTAAACAAAGTCGTATTCTGAATCACTGTCAGCCCAACTAGTAACAGTTACTGTAAACAGAGGTAAGGTTTTCATCAGTTGGAAATTGGGCTGCATCTGCTTGACCAACTCTTCCGACTCGACCTCCACCAAATAGCCTAGGGAATTTTTCCCAACCCACTTGATGGGTACACCTAAGGCTTGGCTGAGTGCTTCTGGAGTACTGATAACTTCTGAGGGAATCACCGGGAAATCCAGTTGAATCCACTCACCCTGGCGCTGAGCTATCAGCAATTCATTCTTGGTGTAGAACCGAATCGTTTGATCAGGGGAGACATGTCCCTCTGACCAGAGAACATGAGCACTAGCTAGGGTGGCGTGACCGCATAAGAAGACTTCCACTGTTGGTGTAAACCAACGCAAATTGAAACCATCCTCTTGCTTGACTAGAAATGCGGTTTCAGATAAATTCATCTCTCGGGCTACGTTTTGCATCCAGCTGTCATCTTGGGCAGTTGGTAAAACACAGATAGCAGCAGGATTTCCTGTAAAGGGTTTACTGGTGAAAGCGTCTACTTGAATAATGGTTTGTCCCATAATCAGGCAAAAGGTTAAATCAAGTCTGGTTAAGGATTTTTAAAATGATTGATTGTGTTAATTTTAAATTGTTAAGTGTCACTTGATCATTAACAATTTAAAATTAACAATTAATTAACAATTAACCTGCCATAAATTTTCCGAAGATGTTATCTAGAATTGAGCCTGTCTCCGGCGGGAGAGTAGAACTGTAAACGTCCAACACCTAAATATAAACCATAGGGCCTATCTCCAGGGGGGAAAGCTGTAACCCCAAACAGATAGACACCACCCCATCGTGGATTACGAACAGGACGAAGCCCAACTGTAATGGTTTTTCCTGGGTTTACTGGTGGATCGAAGGTAACTGAAATTGTTTTGGTTGAGTCGTCTTTTGTTACCCTTCCCAGAGATAACGGCTGACCCCGGTCTTGGTAGGTTCCTTCAAATGCTGAGGATTTCTCGGGATAGAATCGAATCTTATATCCTCCTTGACGCTGATTAATGGTTAATCTTTGGAGTGGTTCACCTATATCCCCTGGTAAGTCCACGGTGAAATAGTATGTTCCTCCTCGAACATCAGCTTGATTAAAGGTAGTTACTGCATCCAACAACCTAGGAGATTTCTCAAATGAAACTCTGCCATCCGCTAACTGAACGGCTTGGGTTGAGGGAGTATCCAAAATTACTAAGGATAAGACTAAGGCTATAGTAATTTTGAGCAAGTTTACCGAAAACAGAAGGGGCGCACGGAAGCTCAATCTCTTTAGAGCTGGGATCAAGGGTGACGCGGTGGTATATGAGGCCGTCTTTTCTTTGATTTCACCATCTAACATGTTGACACTAGTGATGATTCTTGTTATTTGATAATTCTAAGGTAAAAGGTTAGTAGGGAAAGCATAATTGATCCTGTACAACTATGGCATCTGTCTGTAGTGAGGAAAATCACGAAGGGAGTAAAGGTGGGGAAGCATGGCACCATGCACAATGGCAAAATCAAGTATTTAAAGTCAAACTAGTATTTATTATTTCCCCATCTCCGTGATCTTCCGATCTCCTCTTGGAATACATCCTATGTCTGTTTTGTCAAGCCCTCAATTCTATCCACCTAGGCTCAATCCCGTATTAACCCGCCTCTGTCAAAGCTTTTCTGATCTACTCGCCGATAATTTTTATAAACTGAAGTTAGTGGTTGAGTCTACGGACCTAGAGAAACTGGCTCGGTTGGAAGAGGAACGGGTGGTTTATCTCCCGAATCATCCTACCCTTGATGATGGGGTGGTTCTGTTTCTGTTATCAACTCGGTTAGGGCAACTGTTTCACTATGTTGTGGCTTACGAGAGTTTCCGGGGATGGAACAAAAAATTTCTGCCCCTGATGGGAGCCTACTCGATTAGACGGGGTTTAGGCGATCGCGCCAGCATTGCCCAAACCCTAAAGTTACTGAAGCAACCGAGTTGTGATTTGGTAATTTTCCCCGAAGGCGGCTGCTCTTATCAAAATGATACGGTTATGCCCTTCCGAACGGGAGCTATTCAACTGCCTCTACAAGCAATGAACCAAATGGTCAAACAGGGTGAACCTGTTCCTAATCTCTATTTAGTACCGGTAAGTCTGAAGTACCACTACACTGATTCCATGAAGCCAGTGATTGATCAGACCCTGTCCCGTCTAGAGAAGGCGTTCAACATTAATGCGATCGCACCAAACTTCTATGGGCGTTTACGGGGTGTGGCTGAGCAAGTAATTCTTCGCTTAGAGACTGAATACGACCTTAATCTAGACCAAAGCACTCAGATGGATTGGAACCAACGGATTAACCAGCTCAAAACTCGTATGTTGAGTGAGTGTGAACAGAAGCTAGAGCTAACACCAGCAACCATGACACCAATCCGAGAACGAGTGTATAAAATTCAGTCAGTCTTAAAATCCCGTGCTCAAGAGTTAGAAGAGTTTGATGAAACGACCTATGAATCGATTTACCAAGCTACTGTCCGCCTGCTGAACTTCGATGCAATTTACGATGGTTATGTTGCTGCCTCCCCTACGCCAGAGCGTTTTTTGGATACCCTGACTCGACTAGAGCGGGAAGTGTTTAAGTTTAATCGACCTTTGGCGAAAGGACACCGGAAAGCGATGCTCCGCATTGGAGACCCCATAAACCTCAAAGAGCATTTTGAGTCCTACAGACAAAACCGAGCAGCTACAGTGGAGATGTTGACCCAACAACTACAACAGACAGTTCAAGAAAATTTATCGTAAGCATATGCTTACGTCAACTGGATTTGAAATTAGTCCTGACAATTAATTTAAAATTTGTTTGCAAAAATACTTTTGTTTGCAAAAATACTTCACACTTTTTCCAAAAACAATTGGTTAAGCTAAGAGCAGGATAGAAAGTAGAGGAAATTTTATGAACGCTGTTTTTGGCGTGGATTCACAGCAAAGCCGCTGGCGAACCATTGCCATGTTTGCTTTAGGGTTTTGGCTCAGTAGCAGTTTGGTTATAGACTTTGTGATCATGCCATGCATGTCTACAGCTGGCATGATGACTCAGGCTAGTTTTGCTACAGCTGGCTATTCAATCTTCTGGACATTTAATCGTGTTGAGCTTTTGTGTGGCGCTTTAATATTAGCCAGCCTCCTAGTGCTGCGTGGTAATTCTAATCTTTATCATTACGTCAGACGCTGGTCTATTTTATTATCCCTGCTCATGCTAGGGATCGCAATCATTTATACCTACATCATGACACCCCAGATGAGCGCTATGGCTCTACAACTGAATCTTCTAGAGCCAGTGAGTGGCATGCCAGCAGGAATGGTGCAAATGCATGAAGGCTACTGGCTGCTAGAAGCAATCAAGTTAATCGGAGGGACTACACTACTTAGCTGGTGCTATCAAGACTATCGTAGATTGGTGTGTTCGTGACCTGCTCCCACACTCCCCCTAACCCCAGAGGTGATTAATGCTCGTCGAAATGATTGTCAGGTTAATCGGGTGAAAGGGAGGTGGGGTGGTGGGGTATCAATCCTCCACCGTTCCTTCTGAAGGCCACAATAGCCGTAATGCCATCAAAGCAAAGCCAATGGCTGCGATCGCTTTAAGTAGACGAGTAGGCAATAGATGAGCCACCCCTCCCCCAGCTACTACTCCCAGAAAGCTAGCAAGTATCAGTGCCGCTATAGTTCCCAAAAACACAGTACGGGGGGAATTGAGACTACCACTGAGTGCGATCGCTGCCAATTGGCTTTTGTCTCCAATTTCAGCTAAAAATACCGTTAGGAAACTTAGTCCTAGTAATTGCCAATCCATCGTCTAACCTTAAAGCATCTAACCTTCAACTTTAAACCTCCAACCTTCAACCTTGGCCTTTCGGCCACGCTACGCGAACAACCTTCAACCGTCTAACCTTCAACCGTCTAACCTTCAACCGTCTAACCTTCAACCATCTAACTAATACTAATTCAGTTTAATTGCGTCCCACAGAAGCATAACTGAGATCAACAGTAAAAGTGTTCCGGCAGCAGTATCCATCATCTCAGGGGAGAAGCGCTTAGCCAGCCAATGACCAATCAGTACACCTAGCAAACTAGTAGATATCAGTGCTGCGGCAGCACCAACAAACACAATCAATGGAGACTGGGATTCAGCAGTGATTAGTAGTGTTGCTAGTTGGGTCTTGTCTCCCATCTCCGCTAGAAAGATGGTTAGGAAGGTTGAACTAAAGATTCCCCATACAGCCATTTGGTTTGCTTTTACTGGCTGACTCTGGTCAGATTGAGTCACTGGAAAACTGCTCAAGATATAGGTACTCTATACAATTTACCAAAATTTGCATAACTTTACATAAATTCTGAGGCTGTGATCGCTCTCAAAATGTCAGGACTTAGGCGGTTAAGTTGATTTCGCCCCCCTAGCCCCCCAATTTTTCGGTGCGACCCGTGGCGAATTAAATTCGCCAACGGAAAGCGCACCGGGAGGGGTAATGATGTCAAAGTCCCCCTCTGGGGGACCAACGGGTGCAAATGCGTAAGTCCTAAATGTAAATTCTTAAAACAAGTTGAGACTTTTCTCCCCGAAAATTCTTATGATTGCTTTGGTAAGCATTCAGCTGTCAGCTGTCAGCCGTCAGCCGTAACTCAGATTAAACGTTACCGTAGCGTGGCCACAGGCCAAAGCTTACCTGTTTTATTCAAAAGCTGATTGCTGATTGCTGATTGCTGATTGCTGATTGCTGATTACTGATTGCTTAGTTGCTTTGATTGCTGATCAATTTATCAAATATGGGAGAAACTGCATTGATTAACTCAATTTTGTTAGCTGCTGTGGAAACCTCTGTTCCGGTGACCCCAGAGTGGAGTCCCACAGTGGGGATAGTAATGATTTTGTGTAATCTGTTTGCGATTACTGTTGGTCGCTTTGCCATCAAAAACCCCGGTCAAGGCCCAGCTTTACCTGGTGCCTCTGGACTGTTTGCCAATTTTGGTATCCCTGAACTCTTGGCAACTACTAGCCTGGGTCACATCCTAGGGGCTGGTGTCATCTTAGGTCTAGCCACTAGTGGTGTTCTGTAAGGTCTTAAAAAGGACTTAGCTTCAGGGGAAGAGAGGGGAGAGGGGGCAGTGGCAGAAGCCCCAATTAGTCTAAAATTATTTTTGACTTTTGATATCGTATTTGCTTCCCCTTCCCGATTCCCCTAGCAATTCTGGTTGAACTCGCTGCAAAAATAACACCACTGCCGCTGAAAACGACCCCTCGATCACCATCAGGGGAATATGGGCAACCATTAGCCCGTAAATTGCTATCCGTTCTGCTGCCACATTAAAATTAGCAGGAATATTGGTAATGACTAGGACGAAGAATATTAGCGTCGCCACTCCCAAGCCAGCAGCACCCGCCAAGAAGCTGAAGATAGCAGTAACAATTCGATTGCCTTTACCAAACACCCGCCGCAATTGGAACAGGTGATAAGCCAAGATTGCTGATACTCCGATCATGGCTGCATTTATCCCGAGGGTGGAGAGTCCACCATGCTGGAACATAACTGCTTGAAAAAACAAACCAATCAGAATGGCAGGAACGGCGTAATAACCTAAAATTGCCCCTAACAAGCCATTGAGAACGAAATGGACACTCGCTGGTGGGATGGGGAGGTGAATTGAGGATGCGACAAAAAAGGCAGCAGTCAGTAAGGACGCTCTGGGAATTGCCTCCTGGGGGTTTTGATGTTGATCAATTCGACGTAGGGCATACCAAGTGAGTCCACCAGTAGCTGCATAACCAGCAAGACAGACAGAAGCAGGGAGAATACCATCAGGAATGTGCATTAGTTTTCCTCCCTAAGAAAAAGAGTGCTGTACCCACAAATCCCCAGACACCAGCAGCTGCCATGAGCATTCTCTGAACAGGGGTGTAACTAGGACTGGTTGATGAGATCATTAGGGAGTTACCCGCTGCTGATGACTGACCCGCTACAGCAGAATTCTCCTCACCAAGAGTAAGAGTAATCATGCCACCGTGACCAGCTTGGCGCACCTGAATTGTCCAATTTCCCTGCTGAGCGTAATCGGGAGCAAAGATAAACCTGCCGTTGGTGTCACTAGTCCCTGTCTGCCAAGGGGTGGTAGGATTATTGGGAGCATAAATGGTTACTTGGGCATTGGACATCGGTTTACCAGTGTCGTAATTAGCATTAATCTCAATCGCCTCGATAGTTTTAGATTCAAGCCTAGTGCCGTGAGCCTCAGCATTGACTGACCAACTCAAGACAGAAACCAGGCTCAGTAGCATCAAACCTTTCGACTTCATACTTAATTCTTGACTGTTGAGTGTTGACTGTTAAGCTAGTGTGCATTTAATTGGCATATTTTCTACTTTCGGGAAAACTCCTCAATCCCTCTGACCCTCTGCCAATCTCCCACTCTCCCCCTCTTTTTGAGTATGCAAATTAGATGGGTCATAGCTGATCAGGTTTGATTTTTCTAGCACTACCTCTCGATTTTTCCTTGTCTTGATCAGGACTCTAGGTTAGAAGACTCCGGGGTTTGGAGTAAGAGTGTTGGGTACGTCATGACCTGGAAATTGGCGTGGATTTACAGTGACCTTCACCGACATGACCTAGGTTAGGCAGAATGTATTGAGTAAGCTGCTGATAGGTGCGAGCTGGGAGTGCTGATTGAAGCTGAGCCATGGTCACCTCTAGTTTGCCGTCCTTAGCCAGTGCAGCTAATGGCTCAAATCCGATCGCACCAGTGTTGAGGGGGTCATTGGCGGTCA
>NZ_JAAHHE010000144.1:0-7319 GCF_010692525.1 Moorena sp. SIO3B2 | reverse complement strand
CAATGCCCCTCTCCCCCATCTCGCCACACTCCATTAAGGGAGTCGGGAGCGGTGCGACCCGTGGCGAATTTAATTACGGGTCAAGCGCACCGAGGGAGTCGGGAGCGGTGCGACCCGTGGCGAATTTAATTCGCCTACGGAAAGCGCACCGAGGGAGTCGGGACTGGCTAAGCGGGAAAATTGAATGTACCCCTTCAGATCTCAAACGCTATAACCGCTTTTATCATACCTATGAGGTACAGTCTTTATTGGAGCTCATTGCCTTTAAAAGCTTCAAAATTAATGTCTTATTACTTCTGCCCTCTGCCTTAAAAGGATAAGCAAAGTACCTCACCAAAATGAAAATTGCTATATCATCAAACCCAATCGTGATTTCTCATAACACCAAGAAATCCGGCGTTGCTGAATCAAAAAATGGTATATAGCGCTTTTTATCCTCATGAGGTACACATATTTTTTTACCTCTTCCCTCTTCCCTCTTCCCTCTTCCCTCTTCCCTCTTCCCTCTTCCCTCTTCCCTCTTCCGAAGTCCCTGCTCCCTAAAACCCAAAAACTTGTACCTTACTAGATTAAAAACCGCTATTATACCATAAAATGGTAAAAAAAGGTAGGTCTTTTATTTGCAACAAAACCTACCTATTAACAATGTTACCCACATTATACCAAAACCACCTAACAAGGAAATTTACTCTAGCCGAATATATTTCCTTAAAAATTTTCGTCAATCTCTTACAGTCAATTAAAAAAGTGAGTTTATAAAAGTTAGCCAATGCTCTCCCTTTACCGATTAAATTTGAAAGTATAATAAAAATAATTAAAAGATTTTTATGATCTCCCAATCTAACACTTGACAAAGTTTGGTTGCCAATAGTTGAAGACTGATTGAAAACCTACTTTACTGATAATCAAATAATTTATTTAGCAATTGATAGAACGAATTGGGGTTCCATCAATTTATTAATGGTTAGCTTAATTTGGGAGAAAAGGGCGTTTCCAGTATATTTTACTTTGTTGCCAAAGGGAGTAGTAATTTAACAGAACAACAAATAATCTTGTCAAAAGTTATCCCGCTTCTTGATGCAGTCGCTCATGGGGTAAACCCCATGAGCGACTGCATCAAGACAAGGAGTTAAAGTTACCAAAACCCGTGGTTTTTCCAGTTTTAATGTTGCTGGTAAGTGGCAACGTAAACTCAAAGGAAGAGCGCCGTTCGCGTAGCGTGGCCATTCGCGCAGCGTGGCCCAAAGGCCAAGGCCAAAGAAGGATGGTTTATTTTGACAAACTTTGATAAATTAGAGTTGGCAATTTCCGCTTACAAAAAAAGATTTAATATAGAGTGTTTAGAGATTTCAAGAGTGGTGGTTATAATTTAGAAAACACTAAAGTTGAGGGTAAACGGTTTATTTCTATAGTTTTATTGATATCTATAGCTTATACTTCTGCAACTTTTAAAGGTCAACATATTAAACGTAAAGGAATCCAAAGTTATGTGGGTCGTGTAAAAGAATATGGACGTATGGAGCGGAGACATAGCGGTGCGACCCAAGGCCGGGTTCCCCGGCCTTGGAGGCGCGCACCGTCCAGTTTTTACGTTGGTTTATATGGTCAAACCTGGATAAAGTTTAAGGATGTTTGTCTAGAATTAGTAACCGAATTAATGAAATTAAATCCTAATAAACGAAAGTATTATCAACGAGGTTTAAGGGCTATGTCGCTTATAGAATCTGCGTTTTAGCTTATTTCGTCACCCCCTCAGATTTTTTATACTAATTTACCACACTTAATCTAGGAGAGCCATTTATTTTTGGTTTGTGTCAGGTTAATTATTTCCTAATCACAATTACATACTAGGCGGTTTTTTTTAGGTATGCAAGGGGTTTTTAAAAGGCTTAGGGACATTAAAAATGCCTTGTGTCTTTTAGGTAGTAGTAATTGGTTATTCGTCATTTTTCCTTTGGATGCCAGCCCTTTGCCTGGAATACTATGGGATTATTATTCGATTAGATAAATAGCTAATTAGGGAAATTAGGGACATAATTATTGCTGTTTTTTCTTTTGTTATTTTATTTGTTGTGGGAGAAAAAGAATGAAGTATAGCGGTCTTTAGGGAGCAGGGACTGAGGCCGTGGGTCACGCGGGGCGCGTTCGGAGCAGGGAACAGGGAACAGGGAACAGGGAATAGGGAACAGAGAACAGAGAAGAGGGAATAGGGAGTCGGGAGTCGGGAGTCGAGGGGAGTCGGGAAATGGGTAAATGGGGAGATGGGGAGAATTATCCCGGATATTTTCGTAGATTTGGATACATATTTTGAGGAGTTTCTAGGCTCTGATTTAGGTCACAGCGTCGAAGCCTGTGCTACAAAGCTGTTTGATATATGCGATCGCGAAAGTATTGGTGAAATAGTCCAGTCAATTTTCCCCGCCCCGACTGGGATCTCCCGACTGTTTGATATATGCGATCGCGTCTGTAATCGTGATCAGCTCCAGTCAATTTTCCCCACCCCGATTCCCGACTCCCGATTCCCGACTCCCGATTCCCGTTCCCCTCCTGGGAGGGGTTAGGGGTGGGTTCCGATTCCCGATTCCCGATTCCCGACTCCCGACTCCCGACTCCCGACTCCCTAATTTATTAGCAATTCAATATTTTGTTCAACCTTAAAATATTAATTAATTTAAATTAATATCAAAAATAAGTGACCTTAACGTCGTCAAAGTATACAATAAATATATTGCAATTTTCAGCAAAAGGAAACGAATCATTATGGCTCAAAATTTCGTCCCCAACCCTGGTGATAATCCCAACCAGCCTAGTGTGCCTAAGCCCTCTGGTGAGGGACAGCGACGACGGGAACAAATCAAACATATCTTAAGTGGTTCTCCCCAAGCTGTTCGGAACACAATTTCTACACTTTATGCCGTTGGTTACGCGCAGGTTAATGATTGGAGCACACCTCAACCTACTGAAAATCCTGGAGAGGTGATCAGTATTTTGATTCGATATGTGCTGCTAGATTAAGCTAGATTAAGATAGTAATTTGCCAGGGATTCCAATCCCTGGCTAAGACGAAGCCTCAAGTTTCAAGGATAATTTAGTGTGTTGTGGATTCCGACAATTGACCGGCTAAGTAGAGCACAACTAACATGATTCGGTGGTTTCACTAGTGGCTTGAGGTGCAGCTAGGCTGTGAAGCGTGGAAAATTGCAATAAATAATTCGGTCAAGGATTGGCGTTAACCAAAACTTGACCGAATTTTTTTTAAAAGGGAAGCGGGAGTAAAAACTGAAGTAAATTCCTCTAGACTGCCTGATTTATGGGTGGTGACGGAAATTAACTCTGAAAGGTAACAGTTTCAATGTTGACCTTTGATACTTGAGTGTTGCTAGAGTTGGCTAATTCGCGATCGCGGCTTATATCATGTCCGGATAATTAATGATAAAAAACCATTTCCCTTTAGACATTACTCCTTTTCTTCTGCCAAATGCCAAATGCCAAATGCCAAATGCTTTCGATTTGCCAAAGTGTAACTATTCAACCGGAGATAATATTACCTATTCGTCAAGTCAGGTAAACCTTCAGCAAAAACTCCCCCCTTAACGAGATTGGGGGGAGGAATTTTTCCACACTAATGATCCAGTCCGTTTATGAGCTAGCTGTTGTAGGTTGGTTACCCCAAACACAACAAGACCAGAAGCCCATTAACTAAATAAAATACCGCCACTATCTGGGTCTCTGACCAGCCAGAAAGTTCCAGATGATTGTGGAACGGTGACATTTTTAATAAACGTTTACCCACCCCATTGGCATCTTTGGTGGCTTTATAGTAACTAACTTGAGCAATCACTGAGACGGCTTCTAGGAAGAAAATACCACTAATTATAAATAAACCCCAAAGGTTCCCAGTCAAAAGTCCTACTGCTGCTAGTGCTCCTCCTAGGGCTAGAGAACCGGTATCCCCCATAAAGACTTTGGCGGGATTGCAGTTGTGGGCAATAAAACCCAGGCAACTGCCACTCATACAAGCACAGAAGACCATTAAACCAAGGGAGGTTGGAGCAATCAGGGCAGCTAGTCCTAAAAATGCGATCGCACAGGTTCCTGCTGCTAGTCCATCCACTCCATCGGTAAGATTAGTAGCATTACTTTCTGCTAATAGCACAAATATACCCAGGGGCCAAAACAAAAATCCCAAGGGTAAGACGATTCCCAAGGGTAGGGTGATGTTAGTGATACTGGCTGGCTGCGTTTGTGCTAACCATATACAAAACAGTAAACTGACCACAATTTGTAAGGCCAGTTTCATTCTCGGTGACATCCCTTTATTAGAACGGCGTTGGACTACTTGCCAATCGTCCACCCAGCCGATTAACAGATAGCCAAGGGTGGCTAGGGATACCGCTAGGACTGGGGTAAAATCCTGCTGTGGGAGGAATAATCCTGACCACACCAGGGCAATCACCACCGCTACCGGCACAAAAAATATGCCACCCATGGTGGGGGTACCCGCTTTCTGTAAATGGGATTGGGGACCCTCTTGACGAATAATCTGACCCATTTTGAGTGCTTGTAGAAAGGGGACTGCTCGATATCCAATCCCAGTAGTGACCAGAGCACAGATCAACAGGGGTATGGTGATGGAGTTACCTGCGATCAGGGAGCGAGCTGCTGTCCCATCCAGAATTAATGCACCCAGAGTTAAGCCGATTGATAGAATATATAGGAGTTTAGTTCCCGTTAAGTTGAACAACTGCCCAGACAATCGTTTAGAATCTACCACAAGCCTCTTATTCCTTTGTTGAACACTCCTCACAAAGATACAATTCCCTGTATCTTTGCTTATATCCGTATAATTTACGGTTACGAGTCAAATCCTAACATCAAAGGTCTGCGATCGCTCAGGGTAGGACTGATTTTTGAAAATTTACGAGATGATCAAGCTATGACCGGATCACAGGATGACCGGATCACCGCATCACGCCATGACCGGATCACTACCAAGGTCTGGGGAGATCAGAAACACTACAGATGGTGATGGTCAGCTCGTAAGCATTCAGTTAGCATTCAGTTATCAGCGTGTCGCGTATCAGCGTGTCGCGTATCAGCTAATGGGCTACGCGCAGGCTACGCCAACAGCTTATGGGCTACAGATGGTGCTACTTGAGGTGCTATCAGCGTGTCGCGTATCAGCTTTCAGCTTTCAGCTTTTGAATAAAACAGCTAACCATTTGTTTAACAAGATTCGCGGAATTCCCCAACCTGGCCTTTGGCCAGGCTACGCGAACGTTCAGGTTGGGGATGGATAGCGAAACGACAAGTTGTGACAAATCTTGACGAATCATGCTATAATAATTATGGTTGCTGACCCGCCTGACCGACTAAAAGGCTACCTTGCAAACGGTCTAATATCCAATCAGTTTTAGGCCAAAAGGTATAAAAGTACTAGCGGAGCTCAGGGAAGAGACTTGCCCCAGCTGGTTAGTCATAGTGCTGTAATTCCAAGGTAAGTCTGTCGTGAAAGTTATACGTCCTTAGAAGGCGGATGTCTGCCTGTGGACGCTGAGTAAGACCAATATTAGCGCGGCTTTTAGAGGCGTCGGGGACGCGCGCGGGAAACCCTTTTGACGAATAAGACCGTCCCTGATTTGAGTTGAGAATTGGAAGCCCCAACCGAGAGCGTTGCAGGTTGGGGTACTTCACTCTGAGTTATTTCCACAAAGCTGTTCGCGTAGCGTGAGCCTTTGGCTGACGGCTGACCGCTGACGGCTGACCGCTGACGGCTGACCGCTGACGGCTGACGGCTGACCCCTGAATGCTTACGAACAGCTGGGTTAATCATGGCGCAACTCCACTGTGATGATCACAGCTTTAATCTAAAAAGAGACAATCTTGTTGTCGTTGGCTTAGCCCGCTGGCAATGGCTTGCAACTGGTTTTTAGAGAAGATCATTCTCTCAAAGGTTGTGATCGGTCGTCTAGAAGTGTAGCCAAAAGTCATTGAGTATCGCTCTGATCCAGTAGGTGGTTTCAGACGATGGAAAATGCTGCGTGTGTCAGTAAAAATTACTGTGCCGTAGGGTCCTGAGCAAGGGTTCCAGATAGATTTAGGCGCAATCCTTGCCATGTCTTTATCCGAGACAAAACCAGAACTGTAATAATTGTAGTTCAGGGTTTGAGCTAATGATGAGGTTAAATTTCTGGGAATATATTCAAAAGGGCCACCATCTAACCCCACATCATTCAAGTAGATAATGATTTTCACCATGCGATAGTCTTCTGGATCTACGTGCCATTGCCTGACATGTACTGGTTTTCCATCGGCAATATTCCTTTGAAGGGTTACACCAACAAAGAACACTGGAACACCAAGGTAATTTTCTACAATATCAAGCAATCGTTCGTTAAGTCCCCACTTGAAAATTTGTGGGTAACTAATTAGCTCTTCGCGATAGTTTATATAAGACTGAGTTTTCGGTATGGGCAATGCCCGTAATTTTGGTAATATATCCTCAGCATTATCTATCAGTTCCTTAGAGTAAATTCCTAACTCTTCTAAAGAAGTAACAAACGTTCCTTGTCTGTTTAGATAATTCAACAATGGTAAATCTACTGGTGCTAGGGCAGGAAGGGAATTATAATGGTTTTCTCGTCGGATGAGATAGTCCCCATAGTAGAAATTATGTAGCATCGGTATGCGGAAAGACTCTCTCTTAATTTTTCCCGGTAAACGTTTGGTCTTTTTTACCAAAGAATTACCACTCAAAATCATAAAATCACTAACCTAGTTCTACTTAAATTGATATAATACCACAATCAAATGTATAGGTTAATACTGAATAATGGCATTTTAATAAATCAATATTTTGAAGTTTATATTGCGGTGAAAAGTTTATAATAAGCTAAGTTTATAACTATCTCTTATGACTATAAAATATCTAGCCTATCATCGACTATAAAGTCCGGTTAATCATTTCCCAAATATTTTTTATTTGGTAATGGGTAATCGTAAACTACCAATTCCCAATTCCTAGCATCAGGGTCAGCATTCAGCAGTCAGCAGTCAGCAGTCAGCTTATTTTATTCAAAAGTACCTCAAGTAGTGTGGCACAGGCTTCGACTATCAGCCAAAGGCCTTGGCCTATGGCCACGCTACGCGAATGGCCACGCTACTTGAGGTGCTTATGCGCTATGGGCACGCTACTGTTCGCGCAGCACCTCAAGTAGCGCAATCGGTGCTTTTAGGTGCGACCCGTGGCGAATTTAATAATTAGATGCGGAAAGCGCACCTTTGAATAAAAGAGGTAAGCAAAAGTTTAATCTGAGTTA
>NZ_JAAHHE010000143.1:0-16249 GCF_010692525.1 Moorena sp. SIO3B2 | reverse complement strand
GCTCCATAGCTTGGGCAACTTCCGGATTTTGCTTAGCTGCTGCTTCTACTTCCAATACCACCTTGGCATAATGAAGAGATTGCTCTGGGGTTTTCTCGATCGCAGTTACTGTATCTGGAGACTGTTTTCTGAATAATTCCAGAAACAACCGCTTAGGTGTGTCCCAGAGAGCTTCCCCTACCTTGTGCCCGATTTTTTCTACGGCTTTAGTCGCTACCAGAATACCAACAGTAGCAATAGGTAAACTCACAGTTGTTAATGGTTCCATAGTTGAACAAGATTACTCAAAGTTAAAGTATATTATAGTATTTTTAAATTGGGTTTAGATATTTTAGAGTTTAGTAGGGTGGGCAGTGCCTACTAATGCGATCGCCAGCTACTGTTATCTATCTTTGGCACTGCCCACCCTACATCAATATTCTATTGTGATTAATTCGGGCGGTGGGCAGTGCCTACTAATGCTATCTCCAGCTGCTCTTATCTATCTTTGGCACTGCCCACCCTAGATCTGGGTTTTAGTGAGTTAGTTAGTAGGGTGGGCAGTGCCTACTAATGCGATCGCCAGCTACTGTTATCTATCTTTGGCACTGCCCACCCTACATCAATATTCTATTGTGATTAATTCGGGCGGTGGGCAGTGCCTACTAATGCTATCCCCAGCTGCTCTTATCTATCTTTGGCACTGCCCACCCTACATCTTAATGGGGTTAGGTAGATTTTTTAGGGAGCTATTGCATACATTCAATAGTAAAGGCAAAGATTGCTCGGATTGATTCTGTAGTTAGTGTTGGATAGCTCTCCAATATCTGTAACTCTGTCCAACCAGCAGCAAACAAGCCTAAAATAAACTCAACGGATAAACGAGTGCCTTTAACCACTGGCTTACCTAATAAAATGTTGGGATTTGAATGAATGTATTCTCTCCAATTCATGATGATTACTTTTTTGATTAGATTTATGGTTAATCTAGTTTATAGCATTTATCCAAAAATCAGCTTAGGTGCGCTTGACCTTGGCGAATTAAATTCGCCAAGGTCAAGCGCACCTGTCGTAAAGGATTTCATTAAGCTCCTTAACTTGATTGCTAGCAATATCTGCTTCGGCTCTGGCAATAAGGGTGTCTAGCTTTCCTGATTTTAGGTCAGATTCTAGCTGCTGGTCCCACCTATTATCGCGCATCATCTAAATAATTTTGTAAGCGGGCTGCCAGCTCTCGAATCTCGCTGTTCGGTAATTGTCGAATAGCTGTTTCGATTTCATCGAGGGTTAACATAACTAGTCTGTAAATGATGATTGATACTATCCTATAGCATTTTTAGTTTAAATGTAAACATAGGATTGATCTAAAAAGGGAGCAGTAAGTAGGGAGGAGGTAGTAGGGAAAAGGGAACAGAAAATAGGTAACACGTAACAAAAAATATTACAATTAATTTACGATTGCTATAACCAAAAAAAACTAGCTATATACTACACAGATTTTAATATATAAACTGTCAAATTTTTTATTCATAAATAAATGTAAATAATTTGAATTACCCCTTGCATTTTTTAGAGGATTTATCTATACTATAGAAGGTGACGACTGAAACTAATAACCGCGCTGGTCATAACTGTTAACCACCACCAGCGCGGCTTTCCTCCCACCTAAATAGGAGTTACTTCTATGATGACAAAAATATCACGATTATCAATCCCGGCTTTTCTATCAGCTATCAGCTATCAGCTATCAGCTATCAGCTATCAGCTATCAGCTATCAGCCATCAGCTATTAGCCATCAGCGAACAGCGATTAGCGCTACGCGCACGCTACGCGAACAGCCATTGGCCACAGGCCAATGGTTGAAAGCACCTCAAGTAGCGTGTGCGTAGCCCATAGGCTGACAGCTGAAAGCTGAAAGCTGAATGCTGATGGCTGAATGCTGATAGCTGATAGCTGATACCTGAAAGCTGAAAGCTGACGGCTGACTGCTGAATGCTTATGAGCAAATCCCTCTAAAGACTCAGGTCAGATATTGCTTTAACTAGAGAAAATAGAATATAATGGTTGTTTTATCAAAAACTGCCATAGTCTAGAACAGGAGTCTACTACCGGTGGTTATAGAAATCCCCAAAAGCACTTACGAAGCTAAAACTCAGGAAATTGCCAGAGAACTTCTAGCCGCAACTCGGGAGAAAGGTTCCTTTCTTGCCCAAATGCGAGACCAAATGCGGTGGGATGATAAGTTACTAGCCTGGGCAATGAGTAATCCAGGACTACGGGTGCAGCTATTTCGCTTCATCGATACCCTACCGGCACTGCTTAGCCAAACGGAAGTGGCTCGTCACTTTCAAGAATACCTAGGGGATGAGTCAGTAGAACTGCCTGCTGCCCTTAAGGGAATGCTCAATTTCACCAATCCTGACTCCATACCAGGACAACTGGCAGCCAAAACCATATCTGCTGCTGTAGCCACCCTAGCCCAAAAGTATATTGCTGGGGAAAATCTCAACCAGGCCCTGAAAACCATTAAACGCCTGCGAAACCAGAAGATGGCATTTACCCTAGATTTATTGGGGGAAGCAGTAATTACAGAATCAGAAGCTCAGTCTTATCTAGACCGCTATCTGGAACTGATCGAACAACTCACTGAGGCAGCCAAACAGTGGTCTACGGTAGAGGAAATTGACGTTGCTGATGGTAAATCCTTGCCATTAGTGCAAGTATCGGTTAAACTAACAGCATTCTACTCTCAATTTGATTCTCTTGATCCTCAGGGTAGCCAAAATCGGGTGTGCGATCGCATCCGTGAATTGCTCCGCCGTGCCAAAGAATTAGGAGCGGCGGTTCATTTTGATATGGAGCAGTATGAATACAAAGACATTACTTTCTCCATACTCAAAGACTTGCTGATGGAAGAAGAGTTTCGCCCACGCACCGATATCGGTGTTACCATGCAAGCCTATCTGCGAGACTCACAACAAGATTGTCAAGACCTGATTGCCTGGGCAAAACAGCGGGGTAATCCAGTAACCATACGCTTGGTCAAAGGAGCCTATTGGGACCAAGAGACGATAACAGCACTCCAAAACCATTGGCCCCAACCAGTATATAACCAGAAAGCCGCTACGGATGCTAATTTTGAGCGTATCACCCAGCTGCTGCTAGAAAACCACGAGTACGTCTATAGCGCTATCGGTTCTCATAACGTGCGCTCCCAAGCTTATGCGATCGCAATTGCTGAAAATCTCAATATCCCCCGCCGCTGCTTTGAGATGCAAGTCCTCTACGGTATGGGAGACCAACTCGCCAAAGCCTTAGTCAATCAGGGTCATCGGGTCAGGGTTTATGCACCCTATGGAGAACTACTACCAGGAATGGCTTACCTGATTCGGCGGCTATTGGAAAATACCGCAAATAGTTCCTTCCTACGACAAAGCTTAGAAGATAGACCCGTAGAGGAATTGATTGCACCACCAAAAGCGTTGCAGGTTGGCAGGTTGAAGGTTGAAAGTTCTGAAGGGTTGAAGGTTGGCAAGTTGAATAACGAACCGTTGCAGGTTGGCAAGTTGAAGGTTGAAAGTTCACAACCTGCTAACCTACCCTTCTCGAACGCCAAAGGCGAACAACCAACTAACCTTCAACCAACTAACCTTCAACCAACTAACCTTCAACCTTCCAACCTTCAACCTTCTAACCTTCAACCTCCTAACCTTCAACCTTCCAACCTTCAACCTCCTAACCCATTCACCAATGCTGCAAATACAGACTATGCTCAGCTAGAAGCCAGAGAAAAAGCCAAACAAGCCTTACTTACCGTTCGCCAACAACTGGGTAAGACCTATTTACCCTTAATCAATGGGGAGTATCAGTCTACAACAGACACAGTAGATTCTGTTAATCCCTCTAACCCTAGGGTCGTGATCGGGAAAATTGGATTAATTTCTGTAGAACAAGCAGAATTAGCGATCGCAAAAGCTAAAGCAGTATTTCCCAGTTGGCGACGTACACCTGCAAGGGAACGTGCTGGTATTTTACGTAAAGCAGGAGACTTGATGGAACAACGCCGTGCTGAATTATCAGCATGGGTCTGTCTGGAAGTTGGGAAACCATTACGAGAAGCCGATGGAGAAGTCACCGAAGCGATTGACTTCTGTTATTATTACGCATCAGAGATGGAACGGCTCAGCGATGGATATAACTACGACATTGCTGGAGAAACCAATCGCTATGTCTATCAACCCCGAGGTATTGCTCTAGTAATTTCTCCCTGGAACTTCCCCATGGCTATTACTACAGGCATGACTGTAGCAGCCCTAGTGGCAGGAAATTGTACGCTACTCAAACCCGCAGCAAATTCCTCAGTGATTGCCGCAAAAATAGCTGAAATTTTAGTAGAAGCCGGGATACCCAAAGGAGTATTTCAATTTGTTCCAGGCAAAGGCTCAACCGTCGGTGCCCATATGGTCAAGCATCCCGATATCCATCTAATTGCCTTTACCGGTTCCCAAGAAGTCGGTTGTCGTATCTACGCCGATGCCGCCATCGTGCAACCAGGTCAAAAACATCTCAAGCGAGTCATTGCTGAGATGGGAGGTAAAAATGGAATTATCGTAGATGAAAGTGCTGACCTCGACCAAGCCGTAGCTGGAGTCGTCAAATCAGCATTTGGCTACAGTGGTCAAAAGTGTTCCGCTTGCTCCCGAGTAATTGTGTTGGAGCCAGTGTATCAGAGCTTCCTAAAACGGTTAGTTGAAGCAACGCGATCGCTTAACATTGGGCCAGCAGAAGCACCCAGTACCCAGGTCGGTCCAGTGATAGATGCTACTTCACGCGATCGCATTCGGGAGTACGTTGAAAAAGGACGTCAGGAAGCTAAGGTAGCATTAGAAATGCCAGCACCTGACACCGGATACTTTATTGGTCCAGTGATCTTTAACGATATCTCTCCCAACGCCACCATTGCCCAAGAAGAAATCTTTGGTCCAGTAGTAGCAGTAATGGCCGCAAAGAATTTCCAAGAAGCCCTTGATATTGCCAACAGTACCAACTATGCCCTCACCGGAGGCTTATATTCTCGCACTCCATCCCATATAGAACAAGCCTCAGCCGAGCTTGAGGTCGGTAATCTATATATCAACCGCAATATTACCGGTGCCATTGTCTCACGGCAACCGTTTGGTGGGTTCAAGATGTCTGGAGTAGGCTCAAGAGCAGGAGGTCCCGATTATCTAGTGCAATTCCTCGAACCCCGTACTATTACTGAAAATATCCAACGACAAGGCTTTGCACCCATTGAAGGAATGGAATAGTTTCTAGGTAAGCATTCAGCTATCAGCGTGTCGCGTATCAGCTTATGTGCGTCCCAGGGTCGAAGCCTGTGCCACAAAGCTGATAGACTTTTCTGGTGACTTTCAATTCTCATTAATCTATCAATATTAAATTCTCGCTTTTGAGGTTTATATTAAGCTGACCGCTGAGAGCTGACCGCTGAGAGCTATTCGCGTAGCGCATATGCTTACCTATGAACTTAGTAGGAAATCCCTCGATATTTCTTTTTAGACCGTTGTATAACAAACCCTTGAGCATCGGTCGGTAACTGGAGAAAAATAGCTTCCACTTCATAGCAAATCCCTCGATATTTCTTTTTAGACACCCGTTTAACAGATTGCTTAGTAATTTGCTGACAACTAGGATTCAGGTCGCCCTCAGCTTTTGGTGTATTGTTCTGGTCACTGACTGCTGTCTCAGAAACCACTTTCTCCTGATCGAGATTACCAGTAGGTACTTTTGGATTTTCGGGGGAATCAGATTCTGTCGAATTGTGCCAGTATCCGGGGTTTTGAGTTACTATCGAAGCTTCGGAAGCTGAAACATCATCTTCCGGGAGTGAATCAGGTAAAACTGGCGTAGGAAACTGGTTATGATTTCTGGATTCTTCACTATCAAGATGTCTAGGAGTTTCCGCTTCAGATCTAGCTGTTTTTAGTGATAAAACATCAGTGAATTTAGGTTGATCACTATTTATTGGTGAACTAAAAACTTTGTTGGCTAAACTTGCTTCTTTTTCCTCAATCCAAATTGTCAGATAATGGGGATGTTCTAAAACTAAATACAGAGGCCGAAATTCCTCACAGATTTCGCAACTACAACACTTTAAGGATTTTTTATAAGCATTTGGGGAAAGATCAAAACCTCTCTTGAATATTTTATTTTGGAAAATAATTGTAGATTCATCCAGCCACTGAATCTCTTGATTAATCTTTTCTTGATCAATTATTAACATTTGGGTAGTTTACCCCCTACTTGATCTATTTTTGGAAATAGCTGGTGAGATTGTGGCAATTTTGCTCTCAAAGTGTCAACGGAAGAATGTAGTCAATTGCGTCGCAGATTTGGCTACATCCTTGACCCAATATATTGAAAATTTATTTGATTAATCCTGGGATTTTGGGCATCGAGCTGGAGTCTTGCCCAGTCAATTAACGGTTTCACGCCTATGTGGGTAAAGACAAAGTATTTAGGATGGAGTAAATAATATCAATAACTATTATATCACAACTCAATTGATTTGTCAACCATAAAATGTAGCTACTTTGAGAATTAACCCAAGCTTCCTTGTCTCCGCTTCCAGAAATCGCTACATTTCTGTCTTGGTAATTGGGTATCTGATCATGATCTACTCTATTCAAATATAGCGTTGATCGCAGTTATGAGGTACACAATATTTTTTCCCGCTTCCGACTTCCCTCTTCTGACTTCCCTCTTCTGACTTACCTACTCCCGGGCAACCCAGGGCGTAAGTCCCTCACGGAAAGGAACCCCTCGATAGGTTTTTTTAGACCGTTTTTGATCCAATGCCTCAGAATTGGAAGCCTCAGAATTGGGAGATAACTCCGATTCCGGTAGCTGGCTCAAGACATCTTGCTCCTGGTAAGAAATTCCTCGATATTTCTTTTTAGACAGCCGTTGAAGAGATTGCTCCGTAATTTGCTGACACCTAGGATGCACATGGAATTCAGATTCCGGAATCTCTTGCTCCTGATTGAGATTACCAGTAGCTAATTTTGGAGTTGCTGGGGAATCAGATTCTGTCGGATTGTAACAGTATCCGGGGTTTTGAGTTACTATCGAAGCTTCGGAAGTTGAAATATCTTCCGGGAGTGAATCAGGTAAACCTGGCGTAGCCAACTGGTTATGATTTCTGGATTGTTTACCATCAAGATGTCTAGGAGTTTCCGCTTCAGATCTAGCTGCTTTTAGTGATAAATAATCAGTGGATAATGGTTGAGCACTATTTATTGGTGAACTAGAAACTTCGTCCGCTAAAGTTACCTGTTTTTGCTCAATCCAAATTGTCAGATAATTCGGAGGTTCTACTAGCAAATAAAAATTCGGATATTTCTCAGAGAGTTCGCCACAGAAATGAAAGGATTTTTTGAAAAAACTTTGGGAAATATAAAAACATATAGTGAATAGTTTATTTTGGAAAATAATTGTAGATTTATCCAGCCACTCAATGGTTTGACTGGCTTCTTTTTGATCAATAATAAACATAACATTTTGAAATTCCTTTACTTGTCTTGATGCAGTCGCTCATGGTTTGGGTTCTGTGTGCGGAACACCGCGATTCTCGGAGACACTAGGTGAACGAACCTTGCTTGTAAGCCCCGTGGAAACCACGCCAGTTGCTCATGGTATAAACCCCCAAGACCGCACTGGCTCCCGAAGACTGCCCTGGATCGCTGCTCCCTCCTCCCTAATCCCTGCTCCCTAAAACTAAGAGGATATCTGAAAAGTTTTTTGATATTGAATTTTGCCCCCCTAGCCCCCAATTCTGGGGGGAACAAGAATCAATTTGTTGGTAAAAGTCCCCCAAAATTGGGGGATTTAGGGGGCTTGAATGTAGCAAATGAGACTTCTCAGACAACCTCTAAGGAGGAAAGTAACTCACCCGATGGAAAACTGCTATAGGGTTTCTAAAGGTGCGCTTGACCTTGGCGAATTTAATTCGCCACGGGTCGCACCTAAATGATTCGTGAACGCCAAACTAGATGAAATTAGTATTTCAATAGGGTACTTTGTTCACAAATCAAATGTAAAAGCTCTAGTTAATCATAAATCATGATTGCATTAATCAGAGGATTTTTAAGACAAATTACTGATAAATACGCGAATTATTTTAAAAATAATGATAGCAAGTATATATTAATACAATAAATCATTATTTTTAAAATTCCTATTCGGTAATTTTTAATTAAAAAATAACAAGTTTACGTAGAATTGCGGTAGTGATATTACCTTTAATATAAGTAGTCGTATGCAATTAATTTTGACTAGGTAAATTATAAAATAGTGACCGGAAAACCTTGAACAGCAATGAATTGAGTAATTTTCAAAAAGTTAATATAGTTAATATAATTTATGTCCAGGTACTTAGTCACTTACTCCTGAACACTAAATTCAATCCACTGATAGACTGGTTAATTGTGGAAACACGATCAGAAATTTCCGTAGAATTACGGTAGTCACTTAGCAAGCCTTTAATCGAGAAGACACCTTACCTATGAAAATCAAGCACTTCATCAATCTTTCCAAAGGACTTACCGCTCCAGTAGTGCTGGGATTAATGGTTGTCTACCAGAATTTCACCCTTGGGCCATGGGTTTACCTAGCCCTCCATGGTACCTATGGGGTGATGTGGCTACTCAAAGACCGTATCTATCCAGACAAGCAGTGGGAGGAAGAAATACCGATTGGCATGGGAATTCTTGGCTTCGGAATACTAATGCTCTACTGGGTTGCTCCCTTTATTCTGATCAGGAGTGGTTCTGAGCCTCCCTTACCCCTGGTCGCTGCTGCCATTTCCATGAATATCATGGGAGTCTTTCTACACTATGCCAGTGATGCCCAGAAATACTATACTCTCAAGTATCGTCCTGGATTAATCACAGAAGGATTCTTTGCTCGCTGTCGAAACACAAACTACTTGGGAGAAATCCTGATCTACTCTGCTTTTGCCATGCTAGCTCAGCACTGGCTACCCTTTTTGATTTTGGCAGGTTTTATGGCAGGTATATTTATTCCCAATATCCTCAAAAAAGATAAGTCTCTCTCCCGCTATCCAGAGTTTGCTGACTACAAGGCTAATTCTGGATTACTACTACCACAGCTATTTTTAGCTACTACTTCCAATCCAAAAGATCCAGATTTTGCCCAAAAAAACAGGTAGTCACAAATTATAGCATTTATCAATTCGGTGAAGTACAAAGCACTGGGTTGTAGGGAGTAGGGAGTAGGGAGTAGGGAGTAGGGAGTAGACGTTAGGAATTAAGTACAAAAACCATTAACCTTTATATCTACAATATTTCTATCTAAAATACTGGTGAATGGAATCCCAACCACCAATTTAATATATGACGAAACCATCTAAGCAGTATTTTTCCCTAAGATGGCGATTTTTAATTATCGTCCTTTTACTGCTAGGAATCTTCTTCCGCTGCTTCAATCTAAACCATAAAATATACTGGCACGATGAGGTTTATACCTCAATTCGGAGTTCTGGCTACACTGGATATGAAGTAATTAAGGAAGTTTTTGATGGTAGGGTGATTGGTGTTGAAGACTTACAAAAGTATCAGCATCCTAATCCTGAAAAAGATTTAGGCGATACTATTCATGCCTTAGCTAAAAACCCAGAACATCCACCCCTCTATTATTTAATGGCGCGGTTTTGGCGGCAGCTATTTGGTGCTGCTGTCAATAACCCTAGGGGTTTATCTGTTCTGTTTAGCCTGCTGGTTTTCCCAGCTATCTATTGGCTATGCTTAGAATTATTTGAATCCCCTTTAGTGGCATGGGTAGCTGTGGCACTTTTGGCGGTATCTCCCTTTCATGTACTCTACGCTCAAGAAGCAAGAGAATATAGTCTATGGACACTGACTATTATCCTATCTTGTGCGTCTCTGTTACAAGCTATCCGCAAAACTAAGGATAGTAAAAAAGTAACACACTACCTCTGGTCATGGGTAATCTATGCTGTCACCTTGTCCCTTAGTCTTTACACATTTCTCTTTTCTATATTTGTTGCCATTGGGCATGGAATTTATGTCTTTATTATAGAACGGTTTCGCTTTAATAAAACTATTTTTGCTTATTTCATAGCATCTGGTGCCGGGTTTCTAGCCTTTTCCCCTTGGTTAGTTGTGGTGGTTACTAACTTAGCTGTCATTCAGCATAAAACCCATTGGACAACTATTCAAGTCCCTTTATCATTGTTGGTAAAAATCTGGGGGATAAACCTTAGTTTTATCTTTTTTGATTTTGGAATACCACTGGAGCATCCATTTACCTATATAATTCCACCAATTTTAGGAAGTTTTGTGGGATATGCAATTTATTTTATCTGTCGTTATACTACCCAGCGAGTTTGGTTACTGGTTTTAACGTTAATCGTTATTACTGCATTAGGGTTAATCTTACCAGACTTAATTTGGGGAGGACGACGTTCAGTGAGTAGTCGGTATTTTCTACCTTGCTATATCGGAGTGCAGCTGGCTGTTGCTTATGTAATTAGTATGTATATAACTGGGTCTCTATCCAGGGCTAACTTAATAAAGGCTAATTTAAGAACACAGAAGGTCTGGAAAGGAATAATAGCTGTGCTGCTTACAGGGGGAGTTATCTCTTGTGCTATTATTTCCCAAACAGAAATCTGGTGGAACAAGCAAGTTGGGGGTAACAATCCTACTATCGCTAGGATTATTAATCAAACTGATCGACCTCTGGTAATTAGCAATGTTTCTTCAGTGAATCCTGGGGATGTGATTTCTCTTAGTTATTTATTAAATCCTCAGGTAAAATTTCAGTTAGTCATTCCCCCTAATATTCCCGATATTCCTCAAGGGTTTAGTGATGTGTTTCTATTTTATCCATCTGAAAATTTGCAACAAGGACTTGAGGAAAAGTATAGTACTAAAATAGAGTGGTTTGATGAGTCGAGTGTCAAGCCCCTCGGTAAGTTAAGGCTTTAAGTATAGCGGTTTTAAATTAGGTGAGATACAAATCCTTGGGTTTTAGGGAACAGGGAACAGGGAACAGGGAACAGGGAACAGGGAACAGGGAACAGGGAACAGGGAACAGGGAACAGGGAACAGGGAACAGGGAAGAAAGAAAAAATCCTGTGTACCTCATTAAGATAGAAACCACTATATTATAATTTAAGTAGTTAATAATTGGGTAAGCATTCAGCTATCAGCTTATGGGCTATGGGTACGCTACTTGAAGTGCTGAGGTTTCTTTTAAGCTGACGGCTGACGGCTGACTGCTGTTGGCGTAGCCTGCGCGTAGCGCATATGCTTACATAATTGGAATAAGTAAATGGATGAGTTGACTATTAAAGTTGTTGGATATACTGAACGATTATCAGAAATTACGTTAATCAGGGTGCAGGTTTTTCAGATTGAACAAGGGGTAGCAGCGGATTTAGAGTTTGATGGTAAGGATGAAATAGCGAAGCATTTATTAGCCTATTGGAATAATCAGCCAGTAGGCACAACTAGGGTAAGATATCTAGATGATAAAACGGCAAAAATAGAACGGTTAGCTGTCTTGTCTGATGCTAGAGGTAAGGGCATTGGGAAACAGTTGATGATTAAAGCATTAGAGTTAGCTGACCAAGCTGGAATTAAGGTAGTGGTAGTTCATGCTCAAGAGTATGTGAAAGGGCTTTATGAAAAGTTAGGTTTTGAAATAATGGGAGACTCCTTTGAGGAGGCTGGTATTGTTCATGTGAAGATGGTAAATGAGTTAATATAATTGAGCTAAAAAGGTGACAATAAATAGGTAATCGTGATGCATCGCTACTCCCTAGTCCCTAAAACCCTACACGAAATTACGTCATCGAATTGAGAATTGCTATATTTGCAAATGGTCTATGGAATCAGATTTGCGGTAGGGATAAACGCGATCGCTACCCGGTGATTGAGAGCGCGAGAGATTTTTTGCAACATCGAAAGGGAGTGTCCTTCATAATCAGCATCTTCCAGTCGTGCAATCACAGGCTGCTTTGTACCCACAAGTTCTGCAAGCTGTTTCTGGGTTAACCCCGCTTTTGTTCTGGCTTCATAAATCAACTGTGCCACCTCTGCATTAAGAGAAGCTTCTGCTATCATTTCCTCCATCTCGGGGTCGGTACGAATTTTCTTGTTAAGAATTTTAATCGCATCAGAAGTCTTAGTCATTTTCTTCCTCCTCTACATAGGTATGAACATGTGCGTTTTCTTCAAATAAACCCTTTCTCAAGATTGCCCTTTCAATATCAATGTCCGGTACTGCTGCTTGTTCCTTGGTAATAGCATGGGCGAGAATCGTCACATTCTGTCCGTAAAAAAAATACAAGATACGATACTGCACACGACGATGCTTTGCCCTCAACTCATAAATACCAGAACGCAGATAATCTGCCACTGGACGACGCAGTTCATATCCAGATGCCGCAAGTAGCTTAATTCGGGCAACACAGTTGGCATAACCTTTACGGTCTGACTGCAAAAGTTGCGTCAACCATTCTAGGACTGGAACTTCCCCATCCTCCTCCTGGAAGAAAACAACACGGGTTTCCGGCACAGCACACCATCCTAATATAACAATATTGTTATAATAAGTCAATATCACTACAGGTAAGATTGTTGTAGCTAATTCATCTGAGCACCTAGCACTCACCACTATGAAAAGACGCTTGAGAGATCCAGTAATTCTAGGACTAATTTGGCTAGGGAGTGGATTTTGCGATCGCATTTGGTTTGCCCTAGATCACTCTGTTCCAGCTTGGGACCAGGCGGATTATTTGACCGGTTCCTTGAATTACTGGCAAGCGTTGCAGCATCCTGAGTGGTTCTCTGGGGAGTGGTGGAGCAGTTTTTGGGCAATTTCCTCAAAAGTCCCGCCATTGACTTATATTATTGCCGCAATGGTTCAGCAGCTGTTTGGAACCGAACCAGAGCTAGCTACGATAGCGCTAGTTTTATGTAGTGGAGTGTTAATTGCTTCAGTTTATGGATTAGGGCTGGTGTTATTTAACCGCCGGGTAGGGTTATGGGCTGCTGGTTTAGTCATGTTGTTACCAGGACTATATCGCTACCGTTTAGAATTTTTGCTGGATTATCCCTTAACCACAGTAGTCAGTTTGTGTTTTTGGTCTCTGACAGTGTGGTGGAGTTTGGCAAGGGCCAAGACACCCTTATCCCGAACCACAGTAAGACAAGGATGGTTGTGGGGGTTGGGGTTTGGGCTTTGTTTAGGATTAGCGTTGCTAGTTAAGCAAACCGCCTTATTTTTTCTATTCGTGCCAATCGCTTGGGCTGGGGTGAGGGTTCTGTGGCAGAGGCAATGGCAAAGGTTAGCTCAATTAATCGGGGGTTTGCTGGTATCAGTTTTGCTATTTGGTCCATGGTACCGGATTAATTGGTTGTTGATATTGACCTCTGGCAAGCGAGCAACCATTGATTCCGCGATCGCAGAAGGAGACCCAGCCCTCAATACCCTTGATGCTTGGGTTTACTACTGGAAAATCTTACCTTACCTGATCTCTTGGCCGCTGTTGTTAATACCGATAGTAGGACTATTAATTTATGGGCTCAAGTATGGGCTCAAGCAATCCGCGATCGCAAAATCGAACAATCTGCCATCCCCCCATCCCCCCATCTGGTCACTAACCTGGCTAGGGGTCTTCATAGTGGGTGGTTATCTATTGTGTTCATTGAATATTAATAAAGATGCTCGCTATATTTTGCCATTAGTTCCAGTGCTATCACTGTTTCTGGCTTATGGCTTAACCTGCTGGACTAATCGTTGGGGTAAACCGATGCGTTGGAGCACGGTAGGGCTAGCAACTGTACTGATGATGTTGAATCTATTTCCATTAGGAGGTAGAGGATTGACTCAATTACTTAGTCCCCGTGTACAACATTTTCCCTACTTAGGACAGCCATGGCCTCATCGGAAGGTAATTGCTGAAATCATCAAGACTCAACCTTACTTGCGCTCTAACTTAGGAGTATTACCATCAACCCCAGACATTAACCAACACAACTTCAATTACTATGGTGCATTAGCCAATTTCCAAGTATACGGGCGTCAAGTGGGAACCCAAGCCAAACAAGTGAAACAGGATATGCGATCGCTTTCTTGGTTCCTCACTAAAACTGGTGCCCAAGGGTCAATCCCAGAATCCCAAGCAGCTATTGTTCAGGCAGTTGAGCAAGGGTCAGAGTTTGAGCTACACCAGACTTGGGAATTACCCGATGCTAGCCAACTGAAACTGTATCACAAGCGGCAGCCACCAATAGCCGTAAAACCATTATCGATAAAGCCTGTGGGTGACCAATCATCCATCAAACCCACTAGTTTCAATGGCAATGGTTCACTGAGCACTACTCTCACTTCAAGTCCCAGAGTTAAATTAGAGCAAGTCACCATACCAGAAACATCTCCTGCTGGAGTACCTGTACCAGTAACTTATCAGTGGACTGGTTCTTGGGAGCAATTAAAATCTGGCATCGTTATCCTAACCTGGCAACCGGTAGATTTGAAGGTTGGTAAGTTGTTCGCGAAGCGTGGCCTTTTGGCCAAGGTTAACAAGTTGAAGGTTGGTAAGTTGTTCGCGAAGCGTGGCCTTTTGGCCAAGGTTGACCCGTTGTTCGCGAAGCGTGGCCTTTTGGCCAAGGTTGGCCAGTTGTTCGCGAAGCGTGGCCTTTTGGCCAAGGTTGGCCAGTTGTTCGCGAAGCGTGGCCTTTTGGCCAAGGTGGGCCAGTTGTTCGCGAAGCGTGGCCTTTTGGCCAAGGTTAACAAGTTGAAGGTTGTTCGCGTAGCGTGGCCTTTTGGCCAAGGTTCAACCGATACTAACCTGGAACCTAACAACCTTCAACCTTCAACTGATACTAACCTTCAACCTTCAACCGATACTAACCTTCAACCAAACAACCTTCAACCTTCAACCGATACTAACCTTCAACCTTCAACCGATACTCACCTTCAACCTTCCACCCAAACTAACCTTCAACCTTCAACCGATACTAACCTTCAACCTTCAACCCAAACTAACCTTCAACCAAACAACCTTCAACCTACCTTTCGGGAACGCCAAAGGCGAACAACTCACCGATGGTTACACGACCATGGTATTGCCATGGGAGAACTACACTCTTCCCAATTACCACCTGCCAATTCTCAATTTCAAGTCATTGAACGGATGGCGATGTTTCCCCCAGCAGATATCCCAGCTGGAAGCTACACCCTGAAAGCAACTTACCTGAATCGACAAACTGGCGAAACCTATCCGATACAAGTACCAACAGTTACCTTGACCATCGATCCCGCAGCTAGCCCCATACCTGCACCAGAACTAGATTTAATCACCCAAATGCGGATATTATCCACTAATTTACCTAAAGGACTCAATGGCCTAGAACCAGTTTTTGAAGAAACTGCCCGCATTAACCAGTACGATCCGATTCAGGACTACTTAGAACAAGCAGATTTAGCCTTAAGCTATCGGCTGGAATCGGAACCGAATAACCTAGACTTGGCCTATGCTCTGGCCTTGAGTAGGGTATTGCAGCAAGATGTAGAAGGTGCGATCGCAGCATTAAAGCGAGTCACCCAACTTGACCCCCAAAATCCCTATGCTCACGCTTATCTTGCCTTCGTCTATCTCTATGATTGGGATGGAAAAGATGGGGAAAAAGCCCTGAAACCTGCCCTTAAAATCAACCGGACTATTCCCGAACTACAAGCCCTATCTGGTATAGCTGCCTTGATGCAAGGTAATGTGTTCAAAGCTTGGAGTGTTATTCAGGGATTAGATCTTGAAAGCGATCGCTAATTGTAAGCTATCAGCTATCAGCGTGTCGCGTATCAGCGTGTCGCGTATCAGCTTTGGGCCTGTGGCCAAGCTACTGTTCGCGCAGCACCTCAAGTAGCGCAATCGCTGCTTTTGAATAAAATAAGCACCTCAAGTAGCGTGAGCCTTTAGCTCACGGCTGACCGCTGACGGCACCTCAAGCAGCGTGCGCGTAGCGCATATGCTTACGGCTAATTTTCTTTCATTGTGAATAAATTGTGAATCAATGTGTCAATAATACTAAAAAATTTAGTCTTCGTCTTCTTTGGGTCTTTGCGTTTACTCATACCAATTTACCGATACCGATTACTTAATATAGCAGTCGCCAGGGCAGTTAGGACATGACAAAAGTCTCACACCCTTTGTAAGCG
>NZ_JAAHHE010000142.1:0-16312 GCF_010692525.1 Moorena sp. SIO3B2 | reverse complement strand
AAGTGGGAAACAGCAGCAATGGCTTATGCTGATGCCATTAATGAACTATAGTGCAGGGGGCTGCTGAAATCTCTTACCCTGCTCCCGGTTGTACCGTTTTGTCAAAGGGGAACCTCAAGTGGGAGGACACACGATTGTGTTTACTCCCACTGATGCTTCACTTTTAATGATAAAACCTAGAATCACTCAATTAAGCGCGTCTCAGTTTTGTGCGATACATCAGATAATAAAATGAAGTAAATAAAATCAGGGCAAACAATCCAGCCGAAACTACGGATGTCGTGAGCGGAATCAACAGTAAAGAAGTCAGCAATTCAATTACAATTAAACTAATCAAAATCCCAACCACCATTTGGCGTTCCATAAGACTACAAAGAATTGCTCCGGTTGGCGCACCCACTACCACAACCGGAACCGCTGCTAACCAATAATTACTGACGGGAGTGACAAAATCCCCCAGGATAAAGTTATGAATTAAAAAGCCTGTGACGGCATTAATTGCCATCAAAATCACTGAAGTTGGAGTGCTAACTTTCTCACACAAACCAAACAGTAACACCATTACAGAGTAGGCAAAAACATCCATTCCACTCCCAACTAACCCACTAATCATACCGCCCATTACTCCGACGACTAGAGATAAAATTTTTTCTCGTTTACCCCAGTGTTCAATCGTAAAATTACGTTCAGTCTTAGTTAAATTTAATTGAATTAAAATGAGGGCAAAACTGCTCACCATCATTGTAAATGAAATTTTTATGACTTCGGGAGGAAGTAAAGGAGCCAGAAAAGCTGTTCCCATAAAAATACCTGGAATTCCCCCTAAACTCACCCAACGAATTAACTTCCATTCTACTGGAGTTTTCATAGCAACAATCGTAAAAGATGCGGCACTCATTCCAATACTTTGAATGGCTAAAGAAAAGAGTTTTGCATCGGGGGGAGAGACGTGAAGCCACTTTGTTAAAGCTGGAAAAGCAACTGCGCCTCCTCCCATACTTGTCGCTCCTGCAACCATGGAACCAAAGACCATTGTGAAGGCAAATTCCCAGTTAGCAAACAAATTGGAAAGTGCTCGACTAGGTCCAATTGCAGTTAACCATACAGTCCATACAAAGATAGTGCATAGTAAACTAAAGCGGATGGAACGGTTCGAAAAAATAACCTTGGCAACCAGACAAAACAACTGGCAGATCAATTTGATTTGGTTCTTGATGTTGCTTTTTGCGGTTCGTAGATTTCGTTTTTGCTGAAGCATACTCGGGCTACTCGGGGTTTAAGTCGTAGTGGAACAGTTGCGTAACATGAGTCAGAGAATGCTAGGATTCTTCTCCTGTGCTTGATTGAGGAATAAAACAATTGTGCTGGTCACGGTTGGGGTTAGGTTTGGATTGCCAGTGCTTCTGTCTCAGTAGAGTTGAGAGAATAAGAGGCGATTCTCAGCCATCCCTTTTAAGACGTTAGAATTTTTTGAGAATTGCTCACTGGGCATTCATCACTTTTTGGGGATGAGTGCTCGATAAAGCTAAACAATGCTGAAGTCAGTACTGGTAATGGTGCTAGCTTCTACCCCAGTTAAAATTGCCAATAATTCATTGCTGGTCGTGAGACTGACCAAAGTATCACGACCAAGCTCGTGAGTGCCCTGAGTGATCTTCAGCTCCGCAAACTCCAGACCAGCGGAGAGTTCAATCAGATCCTGATCACTAGTAAAGTCAGTAATTGTGTCAGTCCCGGCTCCAGCGGCAAGCACAAAGCGATCACGGCCACTGCCGCCTGTCAGGATATCGTTACCAGTACCGCCCCGAAGCAGATCGTCACCACTGCCGCCTGTCAGGATATCGTTACCAGTACCGCCCCGAAGCAGATCGTCACCCCTGCCGCCTGTCAGGATATCGTTACCAGTACCGCCCCGAAGCAGATCGTCACCCCTGCCGCCTGTCAGGATATCGTTACCAGTACCGCCCCGAAGCAAATCGTCACCCCTGCCGCCTGTCAGGATATCGTTACCAGTACCGCCCCGAAGCAAATCGTCACCCCTGCCGCCTGTCAGGATATCGTTACCAGTACCGCCCCGAAGCAAATCGTCACCACTCAACCCTTTCAGTTTATCATTGCCACCTTGGCCGTTGATGACATCATTGGAGTCATTAAAGCCTTGGGTGTTATTGTCAAGGTCGTTGAGGAATGTGACCGAGTTTTTATTGAAAACTTTGCCCCTTTGTTGTTTCGCATTAAAGACATCAAAGCTATCTTCAACTTTAGTCTGTCCGTCAAACAGAATGTTGCCGATGTCCTTCGACGCACCTGTAGCTTTAGTAAGGTTATCTAGGTTTTCCACGGCAAAATCCTGCAGGATGACCCCAGTGTTGTCAACCCCTTCAAAGGTGATGAGCAAATCATTTTCATCCTGATTCAGAAGCATGTTCTCTGCACTCAGCGATGGACCCTCAAACTTCAGTGTATCGACTTCTGCAATCACGGCATCCGAGGGAGTAACTCCTGTGCCTACACCGCCGAAATCAGTGATGGTGTCTGTGCCTGCACCACGACGAACTATAAACGTGTCTTTATCGCCACCTCCTGTGAAGGTATCATTCCCTTCGCGACCTGAGAGGAGATCGTCCCCCTCACCTCCATAGATTAGATCTCGACCAGTTCCGCCGATGATGGTGTCATTACCCTGCTCCCCATAAAATCGATCCTCACCATTTCTGCCGATGATGAGGTCACTACCTTCACTTCCGATCAGGATTTCACTCCTTTCATCTCCGTATAGAGTAATGCCGCCATCTTCAATGATAGGCTTACCAATCAGTGCAGCCTCTGGATAGAGTTCTAGACCGAAGTTGGGGGCAACTGCCGCTACTTTTGGGATATTATCTTCTGGTATATTCGACGGGTCTGAAACAGGCTGACCTGCTTGCCTGAAAAAGTTTTCAAGTCCTGCAGGAGCAGCGATTACCAACATTCTTGCTGGTTCCGTCCCCAGGTTTTTGAATGCGTGGACTTGACCTCTGGTATAGGGGATAAAGTCTCCGGCGGTTCCCGTAAAAACCTGGTTCCCCACCTGAAAGTTTATTTCCCCATCCACAACATAGAATACCTCATCTTCTCTGGTGTGTATATGGGGTGGAGGTCCAGCTTCGGGCGGAACCAGAAAATCGAATAGAGCGTACTGCCCGTAGGTATCTTCGCCAGTTGCAAGAAAAGTATACACACCCCCCGATATTGCGATTGACTCCAGGCTACTGTCTGGTGGTGTCTCTGGAGAAATCTGCTGTTGTTCAAATAATGCTTTGACTCTTTCAAGCCCTGCCGGACTCCTGACGTCAATCCCTGCCGGCTTCTTGATGGTTTGTAAATCTTGATTGTTTTTCATTTTCCCTAATTTGATCTTGTTCTCTTAAGTCCCTCGGCAAATTTTTGATTGCATCTTTTTTTCTTGTGTGCATCGGAAAGCGGATCTTTGCTACGGGCAGATCGCTGTTAAAACCACCTTCCCAAAGCCTGATTTTGACCTGATCTATTTGCATTAATTCAGAACTATCGATAATCAAGCTTTGGGAAAAAAACCAGCTATTTGGTGGTTTCAGAAATTACCGTAAATAAAATTACACCTCCGTCCATCCGCCATCGACCACTAGTTCCTCACCAAGCACGAATGACGATTCTTCGGACGCAAGGAATAGGACTGCCTTGGCAATTTCATCAGGTTCTCCGAACCGCTGCATTGGGATTTTCTGCTGAAGCTGAGTGGCAAACTCCTGAAGGTGCTCCTGGGGTACTCCGAGTTTGCTATAAATGGGCGTTTGAATTGGTCCTGGGCTAACCGCATTTACCCTGATGCCCTTCTCGATCAGTTCGGCAGCAAGAGTGCGGGCAAGGGATCGCAGTGCTGCCTTCGATGCTGCATAGATACTCGACCCAACCATTCCCATCTGGTTGTTGACCGAGGTATTGAGCACTATGCTGCCTGATTCACCCATAATCGGCGCAACTTTTTGCACGGTGAAGAAAGCACCTTTAAAGTTAATCTTGAATATCTCATCAATCAAAGCTTCGTCAACCTGCATCATCGGCTCAAGTTTTGCGATCCCCGCATTAACGAACAACACGTCAAGTCCTCCAAAGAGTTCCTTGACCTTGACGACCATGGCATCAAGGTCAGCAACTTGACTCACATCGGCTCGAATCGCGAGGGTATCCGGGCCAATCCGAGTGCACGCTTCCGAGAGCCGACCCTCGTGCTGACCGATAATCGCAACTCGGGCACCTTCCTGAGTAAAGAGTTTTGCTGTTGCAAAGCCAATTCCGGTGCTTCCACCAGTAATCAGTGCTGTTTTTCCTTCTAGTCGTTTCATTTTTATCTCCATTTCATTCACTTTAAGTAAAAAACCTTGACAATTCCATACAGTTAGGATATGAGCATCTAAACAAAATTAATTGCCTACTACCAATCTCTGTAACCATTACATCGTAAGGCTTTGAGTTTTGGAAAATGTGTAATTAATTTTGTTCACTTGCTTAAAGGATATCCTAACCTATGCATTGAAAGCTTTTGTACTCTGGCTTCCCTGGTGGGTGAGCTTGAAGATGCTCACCATTGATACGGTTGAACTGACTCAACCTCTCTACAAAACTGCCGCCTTTTGTGTCTCTGTTTGTGTCTGTGTATTAATTGATTCAAGAAAATCTTCTGGGGGTGTAAAGCTTGCTGGATCTGCAGCTTTGTAATGAGTATCTGGATAGATCGGGCAATCGTAAATGCGCTCAAAAGGCTGCTCGAAGGTATCCCATTCTTTTTTAGAACGTAGGTAGCTCAATACAGGCTGGTCTCGTTCAGCCCAAAAATCCCCGGCAAACGTTTGAAGTACAAAGCGGAAACCGCCGGGTAAGTTTAGACCCATCTTATTCATGTCTCTGTTGAATTCATAGTAGTAAGAGTAGACCACTCGGAAGTAGGAGTCGTACCCTGTTTTGCATAAGTTTTCAAAGTCTTGACATGCCTCCAAATCATCCTTACCCTCAAAAATTTCGTGTATTGCCTCAGCTGCTTTTAGTCCACAGAGCATGCTGAGAAAAACACCCCCAGAAAATACTGGATCTACAAAGCAGGCTGCGTCGCCAACAATAAAATATCCAGGTCCAGTAAACTGCTCAGAATAATAGCAAAAATCTAATTCTACTTTCGGTTTATCAAACAAGGGAGTTGCGCTTTTTATCGCACTCTTAATGCGGGGAGAGCGATCGCAATGTGCTTTGAAAATTTCCTCGGGATTGCTCTGTTTTAGAATGCTTAATGGCATCACAGCTCCAACACTCATCACGTTGGTTTCAATAGGTATCCCCCAGAGCCAACCATCTTCATGGCAGCTGAATAGCACGTCACCTTCAACACCTGGATTGTTTTCAGCAACCACATCCTTATAGTGTTGAAAAACGGCAACATTTTGCAGCTTATTATTCATTTTCCTTAGGTTAAAATGCTTGGCAATTAACCCAGCCCGACCACTAGCATCTACCACAAAGTTCGCTCGGGCTTCATGTCTGCAACCTTGATACTGATATTGGACTCCGGCAAGTCGTTCGCCATCGAATATGAGTTTCTTGACATCTGCTTCCTCTAATACTTGAGCCCCTGTATCCTTAGCATGATCCAAGAGAATTTTGTCAAAACGGGCACGATTAAGGTTGTATGAAAACGGGGTTTGCCCTTTTGCCACATTGCCAAAATTCTGCCGCCTCAGATCTCCAGTTGTCCCAGTTAAGAATTCAACTCCGTTTTTCTGGACAAACCCACCTTCCTTGATTTTGTCAGAGATATCTATCATCTCAAACAGCTTATACAGATAGGGCACCATCGACTCGCCGATATGAAATCGCGGAAACTTTCCCTTTTCCAATAAAAGAACTGAGTGACCATTCGCTGCTATCTTGTATGCACAAGTTGCTCCAGCAGGTCCGCCGCCAATGACAATTGCATCGAACATTTTGAAACTATCTGAATTGTTAAGTGTCATAAAAACCTCCTAAACGAAATACTTTGACAACTAGTTAACGATTTGATTTATCTAACAAGAAGTGTTGTACAACCTGTTAAATGGAGAGTGGCTGAATGCTTGCCTCAATAGTTTCCAAATAAACGCGAGTAATTATTATTATTAGCATGCCATCTCCAGCTGATTAGAGTCAGATAAACTCCCAACATATTTTCGGGAAAAGTCTGCTGCAAATGTCTTCAAACTCATCAGTTGAGATATCTTAGACTGTTGGAGCTGCTTCATGAAGCGGTCATTCTCTGAATTTTGTTCATCGATATTCACCATATGAAGCAGCGAGTGGGAAAACTCCTGGGTTTGCCAGATCTCTGGCAGACGAATAGCTGAGTATTGTTGAAGGATAGAGTCATTGTGGCTGATTAGATAGTAGTTCACCATTAATTTGCCCAAAACCTCAGCATCCTGAATGGCTAGGTTCATGCCTTTGCCACCTGAGGGAGTGAGAATGTGGGCAGCATCTCCTGCAAGAAAAAGGTGCTTGTACTGGATTGGGTTCGAGACATAGCTCCTCATCCTCAGCACTTGCTTGTCAGTAATCTTACCTTCGGTCAGTGACCATCCATCTTTGGCAAGTCGAACATGGAGTTCTGACCAAACACGTTCATCGGGCCAATCATCAACGCTGTCGTCTAATGATATTTGCAGGTAATAACGGGAAATTTTTTCGTTCCTGAGCATATGACCGGCAAATCCATAAGGATGTATTGCATAGATAATATGCTCGGTTGAGGGAGGTGCTGCAGCCGTGATTGCTAGCCAAGAAAAATTGTAATTTTTGTAGTAAATATCTACAGCTTCCTCAGGAATTGATTTTCGGGCAATACCATGAAAACCGTCACATCCAGCAATGAAGTCGCAATCAATAACAATCGTGCTTTGTTTAATCTCGTCGTAACACGAGACTTGCGCAGGATAGCTATTCTTAACCACAAGACCTTTCGTGCTGAATCGTATTTCTCCGCCAGCCTCTTGAAACTTCTGGATCAGATCGACCAACAACTCCTGCTGAGGATAGGTATAGTGCGTTCGACCCTCACACATTTTGGAGTATTCGAGTACAAAGCTGTATTCCGGGCTTCGGAATTCACACTTCCCATGGGGCTTTCCTTCTCTCAACAAGCGGTCGGCGAGTCCATACTGCTTCAGAATACTTACCGCCTTGTGATCGATTAGTCCCGCTCGGGCACGGGAAAAGACCTCCTCACGACTGTATTTTTCGACTACTATACACGGGATCTTATTTTGCTGTAGGATGTTTGCCAATAATAGACCTGCCGGTCCAGCTCCTATAATGCAAACCTTCGTTGAGAAATGATTGTTAAGCATAGTGACCTCCTATGAAATCTTTAAATTTCAGAAGTTCTTCAACAGAATTAACCGATACTATTAGAGCTTTCGCCTAAAATTATTTTCCGGAAACTTTTCTGTAATCATCATAGTGTACTGATGATTGGAGATGACGCAGTAGGTTCTATACAGGAGATTTTCTTCGGGTTCAATCTGGAAATAATCTGCTAAATCACCTGCATGTTCTTTGCCAAGTTCGACATTTTCTTTGAAGATTTCCACTTTGTTCTCGACCCAGAGTTTACCAATGGGAGTTTTGGTCTGTAACAGTTGGGTTCGCATTTTTTCATTCAGTCTGTCGAGAACTAAAATTGAATCGGCATAGACATAGTTGCGGTCACTCATCTTACCTTGAAGTAGCACTTTGCGAGCGATGACTTCTGTGCCTTTTTTGAGGTTCATCGGCAGGATGTCTTCTTTGATTGTAATCTTGTCTTCAAACAGCTTTTTGATTTTGATTGCTTCCCCCGAGTAGGCTTCAATCATATCCGTAACAGTGCCGTTTGTCGTCAGCAATATTCGCTGAAATGGGCTGAGTAATACAGGTTCGATGTAATTCCGCTTTCGCGGAAAGTGTTGGGAAAAAATTGGCCTTAAGACTAGGGTTTGAGCGTTCATTTCCATTATTTCTCTAGAATTGGGCAAAAAGACCTGTTTGATGAGATATTGTGAGTTGAATCAATCTAAGTTAGCCTTCAATGTTTACTTCAACTCACAAGAAATTTTAAACAATGGCACTGAATTTTTGGGTAGCTTGAGGGGATGAAGGGGTGAGGGCTAACTTTTCCGGCCAACGACCCACTGTTTCACCAATAACTGCCATTTCTTGCATCAGTTCTTGATAGCGATGAGGCGTCAAGGATTGAGGGCCATCAGACAGGGCTTGGGAAGGGTTGGGATGAACTTCTATCATCAGAGCATCAGCTCCTGCTGCAATTGAGGCCATTGCCATTGCCGGGACGTATTCGGCTTTACCAGTCCCGTGACTGGGGTCAATCATAATGGGAAGATGAGTCAGTGTCCGCAAGACAGGAATCACGGATAAATCGAGGGTATTGCGGGTATATTTGCGGTCATGGGTGCGAATTCCCCGTTCACACAAAATAACATTGGAATTTCCGGCTGCTAAAATATATTCAGCCGCCATTAACCATTCCTCAATGGTTGCGGACATTCCCCGCTTCAGCAGAACCGGTTTCTCTTGAGCACCAACTCTTTTTAACAGAGAAAAGTTCTGCATATTACGAGCACCAACTTGGAGAATATCTGCAACAGTTGCTATCTTTTCAATGTCGGCTGCATCCATTACCTCGGTGATAATTCCCAAGCCTGTTTCTTGACGTGCAATGGCCAGCAATTCCAAACCACTCTCACCATGCCCTTGAAAAGCATAAGGGGAAGTCCGAGGTTTGTAGGCTCCACCACGTAGGAAATGAGCACCTGCTGCTTTAACTTGTTGGGCGGTTTCGACAATCATCTGTTCATTTTCAACCGAACAAGGGCCGGCAGTTTGAACGATGGGACTGTGTTCGCCAAAAGCAACAGAACCGTTCGGTGTTTCAACAATAATTTCACTGGGTTCACCATGTCGGAAGTCTCGACTCGCCCGTTTAAAGGGATGTTCAACTCGTGATACTTTTTCAATAAAAGGACTGACAGCCTGAATTTTTAAGGGATCGAGTTCAGCCGTGTCACCGACTAAACCAATCACCACTCGGTGTTTGCCGATGATTTTTTCGACGCTGACTTTGTATTGGGACAGTTCGTGTTTAATGCGTTCAATTTCGACTGTTGGAGTGGCTGCTTTGAGGACAATTATCATGCTTTATTTCCGTTGAGATTGGGTTTTATGATTTGGGAAGTGATTAACCGGACTTGATCTAACATCAACTTAGTTTTGACGAAGATCAGAAGTTGATATGTAGAGTGTGTAGGTCTTGGTGTGCATACTGAAAAACCCTTGATTGTTAGCTTCTAAAAACTTTTCGGGGTTCAGCGTATGTTTTATGCCGAAGAACGATTTTTTTTTCGAAACTTCTCAAAACTGACCTAGACCATTGGGTGAACAAGATTCACCGAAGCCTTGCTCCACTTGAGCTGAAACCAATTTCCAAACCTAGGTCTCATCAAGGGAACAGGACTTACTCAAAACTGGAATCCAAACCCTATAAGTGGTAAGTTGAGTTAGTAACGCACCCTACCAGTAGCCCTTGAGATTGGGTTTTATGATTTGGGAAGTGATTAACCGGACTTGATCTAACATCAACTTAGTTTGGACGAAGATCAGAATTTGATATGTAGAGTGTGTAGGTCTTGCTGTGCATACTGAAAAACCCTTGATTGTTAGCTTCTAAAAACTTTTCGGGGTTCAGCGTATGTTTTATGCCGAAGAACGATTTTTTTTCGAAACTTCTCAAAACTGACCTAGACCATTGGGTGAACAATATTCACCGAAGCCTTGCCCCACTTGAGCTGAAACCAATTTCCACACCTAGGTCTCATCAAGGCAACAGGACTTACTCAAAACTGGACTCCAGGAAAATTGGCGTACACCAATTACCAATTACCGATTACCAAGTCAACTTCGTAAGTCCTAGCAGGAATGAATACTTCCACCCAAGCTAGGGGTGAAGCGTTCCTGAAGTCAATTGAGAGCTTGCCTTGGGTTCACTATCATGGTCACATAGCGCGTTCGCGTAGCGTGGCCGAAAGGCCATCGCATTCGCGGCTCTTTGGTATCGACAGGCAACAGCGGTAGTGTTTCTGTCTGACCGGGAGGGATTTGGACTACCGATTGCCGAAGCCGCATCATTTGGTCGCTTTGTGGTGGTATCTCAAGGGAATCAAGCCGGTTTGGAAGCAGGGGGGTCTGCCATCATCACCGTTGATCCTGATCAGCCCAGGGAGGCAGAAGATCAGGAAACCCCCTGGAAGAACTCCTAGCTGCGATCGCGGTAGAGCAACCACCCACGAAAAACTTAGCACTAGCCAGATATCCGGCTGCTGACTGGATTACGAAACAGGTAATAGTCAGGACAAAACTAACTCCATCTTTGCCCCTTGGGGAAGAATGATGGATCCAAACTAGGACTTGGATAACTTCTTTTTAAAGACATCCGAGTTGAACTTAGCAGCGATTAGTTGAGGGCTGTTCGACCCCAGAAGGTATGGCAAAATGCTCATGGCTTCTTCTGGTTGCCATGGGTCTACTCCTATGCGCTTCAATAAGGTCTTGACCTGTTCAGACACCATGGCACTTCCAGACCAGGGTGCCCAATTGATGCTCAAAGCAGGTAATCCTAGGGCTTGACGATGATGTGCGATCGCATTCAGGAAAGCATTAGCAGCAGCGTAATCAGCTTTTCCCTGACAGCCCCACAGGGAGGCAATCGAGGAGAAGCAGACGAAAAAGTCTAGGTTCATCTCTTGGGTAAGTTGATGGAGCAGCCATGCCCCCATTACTTTAGGTTGCAGGGTAGCCTGAAATACATTCAGGTCCATCCCTTGTATCTCCTGATAATTTTCAATCCCGGCAGCATGGATAACACCTTTGAGGGGAATCTGAGTATTACGCAAGTGTTCAAATACCTCAGACATCTCATCCTGATTACTGACATCAGCCTGAGCCACAATCACCTTGGCTCCCATGGCTTTGAGTTCTTGAACCGCGTTAACCCGTTTCCAAGACTCACTGTCTTGGGGTAAGCTTGCCCACTGATCTGATGGTGGAAGTTCTCGGCGTCCTAGTAGCACTAGGTTTTTTGCCCCTTGTTCAACCATCCACCGGGCAACCTGGAGTCCTAAACTGCCCAAGCCACCAGTAATCAGGTAGATACCATCAGCCTGCACTGTTAAAGATTCGGTTTGAGTGGGTTTGCTAGATACCAGGCGAGCCACATAGCGTTGTCCCTGGCGGAATGCTACATGGTCTTCCCCGTCTCCGTGCCAAATTTCTGAGAACAGAGCCATGGCCTGTTGCGTAGCACCCTTATGATCAGAATTATCAGAATTATCAGAATTATCAGATATAGATGGGTCTAAATCCAGTAGCCCTCCCCAAATTTCAGAGTGTTCTAGGCCAATTACTCGTGCCATGCCCCACAAAGAGGCTTGAGCCAGTGCTACCGGAGCAGGGTTGGCTTCCACTGCTTGGCTGCCAGAGGTTACTAACCACAATTTCGGTAAGGTTGAACTACCAGTATTGACCAGTGCCTGAACTAGTCCCTGAACTAGGTGCAGTACGCTTCCACAACTCAATACGTGAGACTCTTCGAGAGAGGATGGTGTGAGTGCTTCAGACTTTTCAGCCTCTAGACTCCACAGATGAATTACTCCATGACAGGGCAATGGATTATTTCCCAGAATTTCTTGGAACAGCCGCTTAAAATGATTGGGATCAGCAGGGTTGATGGTTCCAAGTCCTCCTGGTAGGCTTTGGTCAACTTCACCTGGATAAATCAGGCAACAGCTGTGACCATGCGATCGCAAATTTTCTGCTAATGCCTGTCCTACGCCACCGTAATCCGCAAAGATCACCCATTGACCAGGCTCAGTTGCTTCAGTGGCCTGAGTTTCTGCTTCGGGTGTACGCTCTTGAGGTTGCCACTGAATCTCGTACAGGGAATCCTCGACCAGGGAATCGGTCAGGGACTCTGGGGTAACTTCCTGTTGCTCTTGCCCTACCAACAAGTTCGGTAGTGGTGTTTGAGATGGTGTTTGAGATTTCTGCTCTACCCAATACCGTTCTTTCTGCCAAGGGTAGCAGGGTAAACTCACAACCCGAGAATTGGAAGATCGGAATAGTTTATGCAACGCGACTGTAAAGCCCTGGGTGTAGAGTTTACCTAGAGAGGTGAGCATGGTGGCCCGTTCCCCCTGACTAGGGCGTAGGGAGGGTAAGACAACCCCCGCTTGATCGAGATGGTTGAGGGTTTGAGCAATATATCCGGAAAGGACAGGGTCAGGGCTAATTTCTAAGAAGATGGTATGACCAGCTTCCACTAGCGCTTCAATAGCTGGAGCAAAGCGGACAGGTTGCCTGATATTTTGCCCCCAGTAGATAGCATCGAAAGCTGAACCTTCACTAGAGCTACCGGTAACTGTAGAGTAGATGGGAATAGTTTCTGGCTGGGGTTCGAGCCCTTCCAGTTCCTGCACCAATTCCTGCTGAAAGGGTTCCATTTGGGAACTATTGAAGGCATAATTCACTGGCAGCAATTGGCATAACACCGACCGTTGCCGCTGTGCCAGGAATTCAAGGAATAATTCCATTGCTGTAGACTCTCCAGACACCACCGTTGAGGTGGGACTGTTAATTGCTGCGATGCCTAGGTTGGGGTTTGCCGATTCGAAAATAGGATCGTATTCAGACAACAGTTGTTCTGTATCCGCTACGGAGAGTTCCAATGCTGCCATCTTGCCATTGCCTGTAGCTTGCTGCATCACGCGACCGCGATCGCAAATTAACTTCACAGCATCGGTTAAGCTCAGAGTACCAGCAATGTGAGCTGCGGCCACTTCACCTAAACTGTGACCCACCACTGCTTTTGGCTCTATGCCCCAAGAACGCCACAGCCGAGCCAGGGCAACTTGTAGGGCAAAAATAGCAGGCTGAGCAATTTCCGTTTCCCCAAGGCGGGATTCAGACTCGTCCGCTGTTAACTCCGCTAACAAAGACCAGTTAGCCTGGGAGCGAATCAGGGCATCGCACTCCTCTATAGCCCCTCGAAATACTGGTTCCGATTGCAGTAGCTCCCGTCCCATCCCCCACCATTGAGGCACCTGACCAGAGCAAACAAAAACTACATTCGGGGGGCGGTTGCCCGGTTCACTACCACCAGCTAGGTCAACATCTGAGGGGTCTTGGAGTAAATCTTGCAGGCGCTCCTTCGCGTCTTCAGGGGAGTTAACTACCACAGCTAAGCGGTGTTGATGGTGAGTGCGCCGGACACTAGCGGTGTAGCAAATGTCCTCTAATAAGGTAGGGTCGATATCTCTAGTGGCTAACCAGTCTTGATAAGCCTGAGCCAGGGATTTGACCGCTTCTGGACTATGGGCTGAGAGCGGTAGTAAGTAGGGTGGCTTGAGGGGTCTTGTCTGATCCGGGACTTGGGAGGATTCAGGAGCTTGTTCTAAGATCACATGGGCGTTAGTACCGGCAAACCCAAAGGAACTGACCCCAGCCTTGGCTAAACCAAACTCCTCAGGCCAAGGACTTAGAGTCTGCTGAACCCGTAGCGGTAGAGTATCGAAGGGAATATCGGGGTTAGGGTCTTCAAAGTGCAAGCTGGGGGGTAGTTGTTGATGTTTGAGGGATAAGGCAACTTTGATTAAACTAGCAATGCCAGCAGCAGCTTCCAAATGGCCAATATTGGTTTTAACTGCTCCGACAGCACAATAGTTTCCCTCCTGACGATCAGTGGCAAGCACGGAAGCGAGGGCGATCATTTCCATGGGATCTCCCAGGGGTGTGCCAGTACCATGGGCTTCAATGTAGCTAATTTCCGAGGGTGCTACGCCAGCATTGTCTAAGGCTTGAGCGATCAGTTCTTCTTGAGCTGAACCATCGGGAACCGTCAGTCCCTTGCTACGACCATCGTGGTTAACCGCACTGCCTCGGATAGTGGCGTAAATCGGGTCATTATCAGCTAATGCCTGGGATAGGGGCTTGAGGACAATGCAACCTGCTCCTTCACTGCGAACGTAGCCATTGGCTTTGGCATCAAAGGCTTTGCAGCGACCATCGGGAGACAGGGCTTTTAGCTTACTTAGGGCAATGTGACCAATGGGTGACAGGATAATATTCACACCCCCAGCCAAAGCCAAGGTAGACTCTCGAGTCCAAAGACTCTGACAGGCCAGGTGAACTGCAACCATTGAGGAAGAGCAGGCGGTGTCGATTGCGATCGCAGGGCCTTTAAAGTCGAATAAATAGGAAAGGCGACCAGCGGCAATATTCAAGGCATTACCGGTCAGATCGTATCCTTGGGGCTGAGTGGAATAATCTGGATGAGTGTAGCTGTAATCATTGTTGGAAATTCCCACAAATACTCCAGTTCGGGAGCCAGCCAAGTGGTCTCGCACCTGTCCTGCATCTTCCAGGGCTTCCCAAGCCACCTCTAGCAATAGCCGTTGTTGGGGGTCCATGGCAGTGGCTTCTTGGGGGGAGATGCCGAAGAAGTGGGGGTCAAACTGGTCTACTTGGGGCAAAAAGCCCCCGTAGCGAGAGTTCATTTTGCCAGGAGTATCTGGGTCAGAATCATAGAGGTCATCGAGATCCCAACGGGTTTTGGGGATTTCAGTAATGGCATCGACTCCATCACATAATAATTGCCAAAAAGCCTCTGGATTTTCGGCACCAGGAAAACGACACCCGATGCCAATTATTGCAATTGGTTCCATGTTAAAAATCCTTTTAATTACAACGTAATAGTCTTGAAATTGAGTCTTATTGATTAGTCAATTTATGTGTGGCGTGTAATAGTCAAGACTAAAGTTATTGGGGAGCATCCCATTGCTGTCAATCTAGGATCTAAACCAATCAATTGCAATACTAGAGATAACAGCATTTTTTCATGATACTTTTTCCAAATTGTAATGCTCCGATTTATTGTTAAAACTATGAATCTTGAACTAAGCGCTGAGCAAGTTATTCAACTGTTGGATAGTTAAAAATTAAGACTGGATTAAATTCACGTCCAAGCCACTTTTATAACCGTCCCAGCAAAATCAAAGCCTGGCTATAATCTAAATCATAGTTATCAAAAGGCTCATTAATATCAATATCAGCTGGTTCCATTTCCAGACGCTCAGCTAACTGATCAATTAACCAAGTTTTAATTTCGTCTTGAGTAATAGTAATAGATTGGGCCATTTGCCTAACTCTGGTATTTTTTTCATGGTGACTACAGTAAGGTTTGGTTTGGTTTGGATATCAATTATCCTGTCAGCCTGCAACAACGTTTTACTGCCTTTTGGTAATTGGTAATTTGCAATTGATAATAGCGGTAATTTTACCGAGCATCGATTACCAATAACCCGACAATCTTTTGTTGTATCCATTTTAGAGAAGGGGTATGAGATTCAACTTATTGTACCAAGTTGTTCTATTTATTTGTCTGGGTCACTCAGAGAAGTTACGCAGCTATTTACAAAACTTTATAATTTTTCGGCAATGGTAGTAAAAGTTACCAGGGGGCGGGGGTTTGGGGAGATGGGGAGATGGGGAGATGGGGAGATGGGGAGTCGGAAGTTGATGTAGGGTGGGCATTGGTTGATACCGATCAAATCAGCTGACCAAGCCGGTTGGTAGGCACTGCCCACCATCGGATTAATCACAATGGTGCCAGATCTCAGGAGTCCAGTAGGGTACGTTAATATAATGTAACGCTCTCAATAAACATAGAAACTATAGCGTTTTTCATAGCTATTAGGCTTATAATGATTATCAGCCAGTAATCTTAATTTTGCTTCAATTTTTTGCTTTAAATTCGGTTGACGTTTAATGATTGCCTTAAAAGCTCGTTTAAATGATGAAGTTAAAATTAAATTAGTCATTGTTTAATTCGGCGATAACATCATCAACTGTACCCCGAAAAACGTTACCTTGTTGATATTCTTGGTGAGCTTTAGTAATATTAACAGTGATTTCTTCTCTTCTTTGTTCAATTTGTCTATGTCTAACAATATTAATTAAATCGTTCTGTTCATCTAAATAAAGAGCGTCAATCATTTATAAAATTTGATTGAAGTTACTTGTTATAATTTTTTCCTCTTTTGTCAAAAAAAATCTTATTTTACTCTAATTTAATCTAATTTATTCCTAGAGGGGCGACAAGCGCCCCTCTAGGTTGTATGTAAGCATATGCGCTACTTGAGGTGCTGCGCGAACAGCTATCAGCCGT